>QHYO01000488.1 GCA_003224135.1 Acidobacteriota bacterium
ATCGTCGGATTCGTCACCGTCAGCCAAAACGCGTGCCCCAGCGAACTCGGGGAGACCTTCACGACGCCAATTTGCGTCATTCCACGTTTCAGCATCAGGTCCCCAGCGTTGGCGCACACTACCATCGCAAGGACCATGACCAGCGTCTTGATCCGAAGCCTTCGCTCGCTTGCCATGAGTATTTATTTTGTCGTTCGTTTAGTCGTTGCCCGAAACCGAAGAAGCCCCCGGCACGGAGATAATCGTC
>QHYO01000482.1 GCA_003224135.1 Acidobacteriota bacterium
GTGAGCGCGGCATGGGCAGCGCTGTTGGCCAGGTTCCAGAGTATTGCGAGCAGATCACGCGTTGGGTGATGGAAGTCGCAAAGATTCCTGTGATCGTGAAACTCACGCCAAATATTTCGGATATTGTGATACCGGCGCGGGCCGCGGTGGCGGCCGGAGCCAACGCCCTGTCGCTCATCAATACGCTCAATTCCATCATTGGCGTTGATTTGGAAACGCTGGAAATCACGCCTAACATCGGCGGGAAGGGCGGCCACGGCGGATACGCCGGTCCGGCGGTGAAGCCAATTGCGTTGAATATGCTGGCGGCGCTTGGAAAGGACTCGATCATGGGCCGCGCCAGGCTGCCGATCTCGGGAATGGGCGGCATTTCCACTTGGCGCGACGCTGCGGAATTTTTGCTTCTCGGCGCCAGCAGTCTGCAGGTCTGCACCGCGGTCATGCACTATGGATTCCGCATCGTGGAAGACCTTTGTGACGGCTTGTCGAACTGGATGGACGAAAAAGGTTTTGCAGGAATTTCGGATGTCGTGGGTCGCAGTCTATACCGCGTCTCTGACTTCAATAATTTCGATTTGTCTTTTCAGGCGGTCGCACGCATCGACCAGCAAAAATGCATCCGCTGCAATCTTTGTTACGTCGCTTGCAACGATGCGGCCCACCAATGTATCGACCTGATCGCCAAAGACGGCACCCTGGTCCAGCCCCAGTCTTACGACATTCAGGCGAATGGCAAGGAAGAAGCCATCGGTACGCGTCCCAGCGTTCACGTGCGTGAAGTGGACTGTGTCGGCTGCCGGCTCTGCTATAACGTTTGCCCCGTGGAAGACTGCATTCGAATGATTGAAGAACCATCCGGTCGCCCGTCTGTCACTTGGGGACAACTCTCCGAGTCGCAACGTGACGTAACCGAAGACTGGGAAAAAATGAAGAAATATCGCGAGAAGATGGGAATCGATATTCACTGATGATGATCTAGCGCGTGCGGGAGTGAAGATGGCCTTGCTGATTCGAAATGGCGAAATCGTGACGGTGGGATCGCGCGTTCAGGCGGACATCTACGTCGAAAACGAGACCATCACGCGCATCGGCAAAAATCTCGACGCGCCGCCAAACGCGGAAAGGATTGACGCCACCGGCAAGCTGGTCTTTCCAGGCTTCATCGATCCTCACGTTCACATCTATCTCCCTTTCATGGCCACGTTCGCCAAGGACACGCACGAAACCGGCAGCATTGCGGCGCTCATCGGTGGAACAACAACGTATATCGAAATGTGCTGCCCCAGCCGCAACGATGATGCGTTGGGAGGTTATGAGCTTTGGAAATCGAAAGCTGATGGCAAGAGCGCGTGTGACTATGCCTTTCACATGTCGGTGACGAAGTTTGTGAAAGAAACAGAATCGCAATTGCGACAAATCGTTGCCGACGGAACGGCGTCTTTTAAGATTTTTCTCGCTTACAAGAACTTTTTCGGTGTCGATGACGGCGAAATGTACCAGACGCTCGAACTCGCGAAGCGCCTCGGAGTGATCGTCACCGCGCACTGCGAAAATGCCGAACTCGTGGCGCGGCTGCAGCAAAAGTTGCTCGCCGAGGGGAAGACCGGTCCCGAATGGCATGAACCCAGCCGTCCCGAATCGGTCGAAGCCGAAGGCACTGGCCGCTTCGCGACGTTCCTCGAAAATACAGGCGCGACTGGCTACGTGGTTCATTTGTCGTGCGAGGAGGCGCTGCGCACGGCAGTCGACGCGAAATCACGCGGCGTGAAAATTCATGTGGAATCGGTGTTGCCGCATCTACTGCTCGACAAGTCGTTTGCCGAGAAGCCCGGGGTCGAAGGCATGAAGCACGTAATGTCGCCGCCGCTGCGCGCAAAGCACAATCAATTTGCGCTTTGGAATGCGCTGGCACTCGGCTCGATCGATACCGTTGGAACGGATCATTGCCCGTTCGACACGGAGCAGAAACTTCTCGGCAAAGATTCCTTCGTCAACATTCCCAACGGAATTCCTGGTATCGAGGACCGTGTAAATCTTCTGTATACCCACGGGGTAAAACGCGGGCGGCTGGAACTTGATCGCTTCGTGGACGTTGCAAGCACTCGCGCAGCGAAACTGTTTGGGCTTTTCCCGCGTAAGGGCACGATTTCCGTGGGGAGTGACGCCGACCTCGTGGTTTACGACACGAATTATCGAGGTGTGCTGTCCGCCAAAACGCAACACACGAACAACGACTACAATGGCTTCGAGGGCATGGAGATTGCCGGCCGCCCATCCGTCGTGACCGTACGGGGCAAAGTCCAGGTACGTGACGGTAAATTTGTCGGGGAGCGCGGTCGCGGTAAGATGCTGAAGCGCGAGCCGACTCTCTGCTAGCCAACTCTTCATGAGCCTTAACCCAAAACGCACGGTTGCCGAATTGAAGGAGCTTCGTGCCCTCACAGGTGACGAAAACGGCGCGCAGCGTGTGGCATGGACCGATACT
>QHYO01000489.1 GCA_003224135.1 Acidobacteriota bacterium
CCCGACTCGCTCCAGACTTTTGCAGTCCACAAAACCGATTCGGTTCGCCTGTCGCGAGGGCCGAACTCCGCACCAGGTCTTTCCGCCCTGGTCGATGCGCAAATCCACATAGACCGAACTGCCTTTTTTGAGCGCGGAGGTTTGCTCGCTCGAAGCGTCCATCTCCTGGAAGACGGCTACGCTGTCCCATTTCACTGTCGCGTCCGTGGCAGCCGTAGGCATTTGCGAGCGCTGGCCGAGTGCCGGAAGAGGCAGACACATGCCCACACCTGCCAGTAGCCAAGCTAGCCGCCGCCTGCGACCGCACATCCTTGTTTTCAAGCTGGCTCCCGGCCAAGAACGAGAGACACTATAGCCTCTCTCGTTTTGGGCTTCTCCCATTTTGCGTCAAGCAGAGCAATCTGCGAACGAGCGTTACAGAACTTTCGCTTGGTGCGGCGGGATTTTGAATGCGATGTGCTGCGCACGGCAACAGTTCCACTCGGCTTGTCGGGTCTGCGAAAATCCCGTATTCTAGCAGAGTAAAGTCTTCCTCGATGCCGCTATGGTGCAACGGTTAGCACGTAGCCCTTTCAAGGCTAAAATACGGGTTCGATTCCCGTTAGCGGTACCAAAGTGCGGCAGCGGAGGTTCGCGCCGCATGTGTCTTACCTGGAGAATCCCACCGTGGCTAATATTTTTCGGTCTTCGAATCCTGTTCTGAAAGACAAAGTTTTCACCGGCCAGATTGCGGCCGGCGAAGTTATGACCGTCCAAGGAACCGTCAACAAAACCGGAATTCTGCTTCTATGCGTGGTCGCTACCGCGGCGTGGACTTGGGGCCTAGCCCACTCCGAACAGCCTGAAGCCGCTCTTCCGTGGATGCTTGGCGGCCTTTTCGGCGGTCTGATCACCTGCCTGGTCACAGTGTTTAAGAAGGAATGGTCGCCGCTGAGCGCTCCGATCTATGCTTTGTTCGAGGGTTTGGTTCTCGGCGGAATCTCCGCACTTTTTGAAAAGTCGTATCCGGGTATCGCGGTCGAATCCGTTGCGCTCACGTTCGGTGTGCTTTTTGTTCTGCTGCTTGCGTACAAGACCGGGCTGATCCGGGCCACACGCGGATTTGTACTCGGAATCGTCTGCGCGACGGGCGCCATCGCCCTTGTTTACGCGGCGAGCATGTTCATGCGCCTTTTTGGATTCGGCGGCATGTCCTTTCTTTATGCCAGCACGCCCCTCGGAATCGGCATCAGTGTTTTCGTGGTGATCATAGCGGCACTGAATCTAATTCTGGATTTCGACATGATCGAGCGCGGCGCAAGCATGGGCGCGCCAAAGTACATGGAGTGGTACGGCGCGTTCGCTTTGATGGTCACTTTGATTTGGCTGTACATGGAAATACTGAGGCTGCTTGGCAAGATTCGGCGCCGCTAAGACGGAGATTCAAAAATTGAAGCGCAGGCGTGCGCTGGCGCTGCGCGGGGCGGCGACAGCCGTTCCGGAAAACAACCCGGCAAAATTCAAGACATTCACGCGATCCGTGAGATTGTTCGCTTCGACCTGAATGTTGAGACTCCTGCTTTCTTTTCGGTAGAGTTGCACTCCCGCCTCTGCACCCAAGGAAAAATTCGGCCGCACGCGTCCGCGATCCACGTTCACGCGCGCCAGAATTTCGGGCCCGAATTGCGCCAGCAAAAATTTCAGATCGACGTTCGTGGGATCGTCGAGTTCAACGGGAAGTCCGCTGCCGTACTCTGCGCTGACTGCCGCCCATACTCGTTTTGTGGCTTGCACACGAACGC
Organism: Acidobacteriota bacterium; assembly: GCA_003224135.1. Classification (GTDB taxonomy): domain Bacteria; phylum Acidobacteriota; class Terriglobia; order Acidiferrales; family UBA7541; genus Acidiferrum. Next base: position 1,782 of record QHYO01000489.1, read on the forward strand.
GCGCGCGAACTGTGTTCCGTTGGTCCTGCGTCACCGCGAATTTACTGTTGTCCGCCAACGTTGAGCTGTTGTCGCTTCCAAGCAAGAGTCCTCCGGTGATTGGCCCTTGCGCAATCGCGGATTGGTTCGAGTAGCTCAAGAAGCCTGAAAACCTGCCCCATTCCGTTGCTGCGAGCCGGACTTCTTCTCCAAAAATCCTCGCTTTGTCGAAGGCGATCGGAAAACTGACGCCCGTATCGAGCAGCACATCATCGTCGGCAAAATTCCGGAAATTACGGCGAAACACACTCGCATCGAGGCGCAAATTTCCAAAGAGCGCCTGTGTGACGCCGCCTTCAAAATAATTTCCGCGCGAGGGGCGCACCGGCAGCCGCAGCACGTCAGGATTCAGGGAGTCCACTTCCGGCGAGCTCGCAAGCAAAAGGTTTTCCGTTGCCGGTGTCTGAAAAATGCGGTCGTAAGAAACGTGCAGCAGCATTTTCCAGCTGTCGATATAGCGCGACACGCCGGCGCGCGGGCTCCACCCCGATTCGCTCACCACAAATCCGTAGTGATCGAAGCGCAGGCCGGCGCTTACACTCCAGTTTCCGCGATGAAAATTATCTTGAACATAGAAGGCCGGCTCGACGTCCCACTTGCGCGCTGAAAACGCAAATTTCAGCGCCGTGCCCGGATCAAACTGCGATGAGTCCGTGATCTGGTAGAACAATGATTCGCGCACGGGTGTGAACAACGAGTCCACTCCTGCCTTCCAGTCGTGATGGCCCACGTGTCCCGCGACGTCGGCACGCACATATCCTTCGCGGTATCCACGATCCTGTGCCACGATGATGGGAGTTGCGAAATTGTTCGACAGCAAAACCGCGCTGGCGTCGCGCGCACTTCCAGAAAAGCTCCACAACAAATTCTGCGAGCTGATGTGCCGATAGTAGATTTGGCCGCTTACTTCCGTAGTGTCCGCGTCCTGCCGCTGGCCTGCCTTTTGCTGAATGCGCTCATTCGGCACGGTGTGGCGCGCTTCGCCTCGAGAAATCGTGAACCGCAGGCGGTCACGTTCTGAAAAATCCCGTTCATACGCAACGGAAAAGCCGTTTCCATTTCCCGCATTCGTGAAATTATCCAGAACCGGAGGATCGAGATACCGCCCGCTATGAAATCCCTGACCGCTCGCTTCAAAGTGATTCTTGCCGCTGGAATATCCAATTTCGCCCGCGCCGCTGACCGAATC
>QHYO01000490.1 GCA_003224135.1 Acidobacteriota bacterium
AAGGGACCTACATCTACACAGGGCTTGCGTTCTTTCGCCAATTGCCGGAAGGCGTGCCAGGGGCCTATCGCCTCTTTGTGAACCTGCTTAGCGCTTCGCGCTCGCAATGAGGCGCAATGAAGTACGATTCTTGTGCGGAGCAACCGAATCGTCGCTAAACTTTTCACAGAGGTGAGCTAATGAATTGCGTCCATGTCCGCCGCAGCGCGCTGCGGTTCTACGCCCTGCTGGCGATAGCTGCTCTGCTGAGTTTTGGCGCGATGCCTTCGCACGCGCAGCAAAAAGAGAAAAAAAAGAAAAAAGATTCCCCGCTCGTCGACAACAGCAGCGCGAATCCCATCGTGCCGCTTACCGACGAACAGCAGCTCGACTACATGATTTCCGAGGTTCTTACCAAGCTCTGTACAAACTGCAACGATCAAAGATGCAGCAAGTGCGCATGGATCGCAGCAACACGTATATCAAGGTAAATGGAAATACGGCGTGGGCATGCTTTCAGTGGGATTTCGCCGCGGTGATTGAGGGCAATCCATCAGCGGCGCGGGGCCAGACAACTTACGTATTCATCAAGAAGGACAATCGCTGGTTGATCGCTCACGACCACACCTCAATTGTGCAAACCGCGCAGCCCCAGGCTCCGGCCGGAACCGTGCCGCCGGGCTCTACGCCGCCAAAACCAGCCAACTGATTTCGCGGCAGCTCAAAAGTGTTTCAGGCCTTCGTACAGCCAAAGGCCTGCTATTACCAGGAGTAATCCACCCGCGGCAATGCCGCTGGTCATAATCGGACGCGAGAGCGTGTTGATCTTGGAGACCAACTCGCGCTGCTCCTTTGCCATATGGTCTTGCGCCGAATCGAGAAAGATCTGATCGTCCTCATGGCTTTCAAGGAGACTCCGCCAGATGAGCAACACCAGAAATACGGCGGTGACGATCCCCCAGGCGATCAGAAGGTACAGAATGGGCCCCGTAAGCGTTGATTCCATGGTGACCTCCCGTTGGAACCGAACCGCGGTGGCAGGTCTTGAGTTGGCCAAGTTCCTGCCAAGGGGTAACGATAGCTGGTGGGCGGAGTATAGCACCAGGAATTTAAAAAACCAGCACATCGTATTCACATTTCAAATCCACAGGCCTCGGCCCTGGCAATGGCTAACCTGTTTGAACTCCGAGGGTTATCGAGGCAGTGTATCCGCCACCGCTGGTGGCGTTTGTCAGTGTCAGCTGGGTTGCGCTGCTATAGATGCTGTCTTGAGCGTTCGTGGTATCCGGCACTCCCCGTGAACTGTAGGGAGAAACGGTGGTTGTGAGAGCGTTCAGGAGCGTCTGATCGAAGAACAGTTGCGTCGTAAATTCGGTAAGTACGGACCCGGAAGAGGACAGGGTTCGAATCATCACGTGAATATGGATGGTTCGTCCGCTGTACCAGCCGGGCACCACGGTCTTGAACGTTACGGCGCCGTTCGCATCGGTAAGCTGGTAACCACGCAAAAAGGTTTGCCCGGTTGTATTTTCCACCGACTCGTCAGAGTAGATTCCTGCCGCGTCGGCGTGCCAGATGTCCACCTGCGCGCCCACAAGTGCGGAGCATCCGCTCGAAGCGTATTCCATAATGGTCATCGTAAGCGTCAGAGGAGTCGCGTTCAAAACGTTGGTGTCGGTCGTGTTGGTCGTCAGATCGGAACGATTCAATTTCTCGTCCACGAAATACGGCCCGACAGTGAGTTCCGGCGTCAACACGCAGGATGCCGTCGTTCCCGAAGTTGTACCGGAAGTGGATCCGCTGGCGGAGCTCGCGGAGGTGCTGCCGCCGCCACAGCCGCTAAGCGCAGCGACGCCTGCACCTCCGAGGATTTCAATCAAACGCCTGCGTGTGAGTTGCAAGGAATTGAGAGAATCGCGCATTGGTTTTCGCGGTCTTCTTGTGGTCAGCGCGCGCCTCACTTCACTGCATCCTTGGACGAGCTGTTTGCTGGCCCGCCGAAACCTTCCAGGTAGCCGTCTGTGTACGCGCTACGATCGAGTCGCGAAGACCAACGGCCTGCGGAGACGCGTCCCAATTCGCCACGTTCGCGCGCAAGCTTCCCCTGGAACAATCCGTCGCGATACGGAGCGCTTGTCACATAGGCGATGGCGTCGGTACCCGCAACAGCGCTATCCGATTGCGCCAGCTTTTTGATGGCCTTCTGCCTCATTGCGGCGTGAATCGTGGCTGTGTCGCGCAAGACCAGCGTCATCAAAAGTGCCAAGCCCGCAAGTGCGGCAGCGACCACCAGAGATCGGTTTCTCGAATTATTTTCCATTTTCATTTCCTCGACTTGTTGAGATGGGACTTTTACCTGGAGCCGTCCGTCACGGATGGACCCATCGCCCGTGATGGACCAGATGGCCGGGCTTTCCCGCGGGTTGTGGCGGACGCACGCGATTTTACGTTCTTAACGCAGTCTTTACTGGTTCTTTACCTCGAGGGCCGCTAAGCTGAATAGCGGGCAGATCATCGCGATTCCCGCTTAAACACTGCATGAAACTCTCTTTGCCATCCAGGCGCGCGTGGATTTATGGCGCCGTCCTATTCTTCCTTGCAGCGGTCTGCGGCATTCTCGGGTTCCTGCAATATCGCTGGATCGGAGAGGTTGCCAACGCGGAAAATCAACGGCTGCGTCAAGACTTGCAGCGCGAACTCAACCTCGTACGGCGCGATTTCAATTCGCAAATTGCAGCGGCGGCAAGCGCTCTAGTGCCGATTGCCAGAGATGTGGAGCGGCAAGAACGAGAGAAAGCGTATCTTGCGCGCTATCAAAGTGCGCCCGAAACAACGAAAAAATACTTCAGCCGCGTGGCGCTTGCCGTTCCGGAAAAGGGAGAACTCAACCTTTTTCTCCTCGACTCCCGTGCACATATCTTTCGCAAGGCGGATTGGCCGCTCGGATGGGCAAAATTACGCGAGGGACTAGGCACCCGGCTTTCCGGTGGGCCGCCGTCTGAACGGTATCGTCCCGAAGGTGTTATCGAATTTCCGCGCTTCGGTCGAAATCCGCGAGATGCCGAAGGTAGGCGGTGGCCGCCCGAACAGGAGTGGCTGATCCTGGAATTCGATCGCGATTACTTGCGCAATGTCGTTCTTCCGGAGATCTTGCAGCGTTATCTGGCAGAGGCCGGGCAATCGCAGTACAGCGTGGTGGTGAGCGAGACGGCCGATCCCTGGCAAGAGGTCTATCGCTGGGGACCAAAAACCGTCGAGAAAAGCGGCCACGCGGACGCGCGTGTAACGCTGTTTGAGGTTGAAGCGAATCCTTTTCGTGGAGGGCCAGCGCGCGGCACGGACAATGCTTCACCGCCAGCCAGTCAATTCGAGCCTCAAGAGCAGCCACCGCTACCGCTCCCCGGGCATGGAGCGTGGACGCTGAGCGCCAATCATGCGGCGGGCTCGCTTGAAAGTATCGTGGCACGCGCACGGAGGCGAAATCTTTTTCTTGGAGCGAGCCTGTTGTTGCTCTTGATTGCCACCGTTATCGCGCTCATTCGCTTCACTCGCGGTGCCGAAAAGCTCGCCGAAATGCAGATGAACTTCGTTTCAGGGATTTCGCACGAACTGCGCACCCCGCTCTCCGTAATCCGCGCCGCAGGATTCAATCTTCGAACCAAATTTGCCCGCGAACCCGTTCAGGTCGAGCGCTATGGAAATCTCATTCAGGATGAAAGCGAAAAGCTCACCGCCCTTATCGAGCAAAT
>QHYO01000491.1 GCA_003224135.1 Acidobacteriota bacterium
TCTGTGTGTCCCAGCGCGCGCAGCATCCGCACTCCACCGATGCCGAGCAACACCTCCTGGCACAAACGGTAATAGGGATCACCGCCATAAAGGCTCCCCGTAAGATTGCGGTCGCGCTCGTCGTTCGACGGCAAGTCCGCATCCAGAAAATACACTGGCACATCGAATCCGCGCACGCCCTTGGCGTCATAGCGCCAGGCGCGTAGCTCCACGCGACGATCTTCGAGTGGCACCGTCACACGCGCCCCTTCTTCGTGGAGAAAATCCTCCACTTTCCACTCGACCGGCTCTTCGCGCTGCAAGCCATCCTCTGCCAGCACCTGCGTGAAGTACCCTTTGCGATACAGCAGACTCACCGCGACCATCGGTAAACGAATATCAGCCGCGGCGCGAATCGTGTCTCCTGCAAGGACACCCAGGCCGCCCGAGTAGCTCGGCATGGCGTTCTCCAGCGCAATTTCCATTGTGAAATAGGCAACCAGACGTTTTTGCGGCGTCAACTCTTCCCTCATTGCATGGACGGCGGCGCCGGGCACGGCGCGCGCCTCAACAGACCACTCATGTCACCCACAACAGAACCACTATTCTGCGGGTTTCTTGGCATCCAGGCAAGAAAATCGAGGCAGCGAACACGCGGGCCGTTCCAGTTCGTAACCGTTAGTAGTCGGCAGCCTCAGCAGAATAACTCGTTGGAGTGAAACCTTTAACGCTAACGGAAGTGATCAAGAAGTCGCGTCTAATTCGCAGAAAGATTGGTGAAACCGGGGAGGGCTCGAACCTCCAACCCGTTGCTTGCATCCCGAAACGCTAAATACCTAATCTTTCAAGCGGTTTCCTGGTTTCGGGAATAGCGGAAATGGGCGGTTTTAGGCGTAGTTGTTACCACAGTTGTTACCAACTTAGGCCGAGATAGAGCGTGGGCTTCGTGCCCGATTTCGCGGCCGGAATGGCAAGCCGACAGCCATCTAACAGGGTAGCTTACTTTTTAAGTATCAGATTCTTTTTCCAAGATGTGCGCACGGACACATGCTTCCACGTGCCGAGTCTGTTTCTCTCCGCGAGTCTCTCAACTTCCACGTAACCAATGATCCGGATGCATCGGAGCATTTGTAGTGTACAGAGCGATCACAGCCGCATGAGTGTGTTCAGATCCGGTGTTGTCACGCAGCGGTCCAAGAAACCGAACTGTCCTTTGTCTCTTACTTCCTTTGCAGCCTCAAGAAAACCGGTCATGGCCGCCCGATAGAGCGAGGTCGCAAGGCTGATCCGCCGGACCCCGGCTTCTGCGAGTTCGCTTATAGAAAAAGATTTTCCTTTGATTCCCACCATGAAATTGATCGGCTTGGGCACTGCTGCGCAGACTGCACGCACCGAGTCGAGGTCAGGAAGACCGGGAGCAAAGAGCACATCGGCACCAGCTTTTTCGAAGGCTTGCAGGCGGGAGATAGTGTCGTCGAGGCTCGCCGGCGGATAAAGAAGATTGTGCGCTCGTGCGGTCAGGATAAAGGGAAACGGCAATGCACGTGCCGTCTGCGCGGCTGCAGCAATCCGTTCGACAGCGAAGCCAAAATCGTAGAGTGGACGATCTGCATTGCGAGTCGCGTCCTCGATCGTGCATCCAACGAGTCCCACCTCGGCCGCAAGCCGAACCGTTTCTGCCACGACTTCCGGAGCGTCCCCGAACCCCTTTTCCAGATCTGCAGAGACAGGCAAATCCGTTGCATTGACAATCAAACGTGCGTGCGCAAGCGCTTCATCCCGAGTCAGCTCACCGTCCCTTCGACCAAGCACGCAGGCGGAAGCCGCGCTGGTTGTGGCCAGTGCCTGGAAGCCAAGGCCAGCGAGAATGCGGGCGGAACCAACATCCCAAGGATTCGGAATGACGAACGGACCGGGACCCTCGTGTAGCGTGCGGAAACGAGCTGCCTTTTCGGTTTGGGTAATACTCATGGGATTTACCTCGCGATCAGATTTTCACAGGTTACTACGTCAGTGATTCCTGGTTTCTTGTTCGCATGTGCCGCGATTTATCACGATTGGTATTACGATCTTATATTGCGTAGCTTCTAAGAATTTCGTTTCTCCCAGCTGCGGCTCGTTTATAGAGGCGCGTGAAATAGAATGAGCTAGTACTGCGAGTGATAATCAGATGGAAATACTGTTTCCGCTCTTCCTTAAACTGAAAGGACGAAAATGCCTTGTTGTCGGGGCTGGTGAAATTGGCGAATCGAAAATCGCCAGCCTTCTCGACGCAGGAGGCAGCTTGCAGGTGGTAGCGCCCTGCGCTACCGATAACGTACAGGAGTGGGCGCGCAAAGGGCAGGTTCATTGGCAAAAAAGGAAGTTCCGTGACGCGGATTTGGCCGATTGCTTCTTGGTTATAGCTGCTACCTCATCAAGAAAATTACACAAGCAAATCTTCCGCTTGGCACGGCGGCTAGGCGTGCTCTGCAACGTCGTGGACGTGCCGGAATTGTGTGACTTCTACTATCCGGCAGTGGTGAGGCGCGGGTCTTTGCAAGTCGCCATTTCAACGGGAGGCGAGAGCCCTGCCCTTGCGCAACGCCTCAGAAAGGAACTAGAAGCACAATTTGGCCCGGCGTATGGACAGTGGGTCGCGGAACTTGGAAGAGTCCGAAAGAGAATTCGCACCAGTTCGAAGGGTGCTGCGAATCAAAAAAAACAGCTGCACGAATTGGCAAGTAAAGAGGCGTTCCGAAAATTCCAAAAACGCCTCAAGAAATAATCCAGCCAGTGACACTCCGAAACACCTGCGTAACCGCCACAGCGCTAAATCCGATCCGCATCAAGAGTTTCAATGCAATGCATAACTTCTTTCACGAAGAGACGTGCCCTTCCGAGTGCTAGCCTCGTAAAGGAGAAGCTACAGGCCCGGTAGTTTTTCAGAATCGCCGGGACTTCTGTCCGACCAGGCGGTGCGACAGATGAACAAGACTGGCAAAGTGTATCTGGTAGGCGCAGGACCAGGCGATCCGGCCATGCTGACGATTGAGGCCTTGCGTCTGCTGCAGACGGCAGATGTCGTCTTTCACGATGATCTGGTCTCCCCGGGAATCCTGGCTCTGATCCCTTCTGAAACGCATGTGGAAAGCGTTGGCAAGCGGTGCGGCCACGCGAGCGTTTCACAACAGCAAATCCATTCACTGATGATCAATGCCGCAAAAGAAGGATGGAGCGTGGTGCGGCTGAAATCGGGAGACCCGCTGATTTTCGGGCGCGCCGGGGAAGAACTGGATGCGTTACGTAGCGCTGGAATTGAGTGCGAAATTGTACCGGGAATTAGCGCGGCATTTGGAGCGGCAGCGCGAGCGGGAATCCCGCTGACCGACCGGCGGCTTGCATCCAAGGTGTTGTTTTTGAGCAACCATCAGTGTGCAGGAAGGCATTTGCTTGACCGGCACGGCGCACTTTCCGAGGACACGACAGCGTTGATTTACATGCCTGGAGCCGAGTACCAAGAATTGGCAGCAAAACTGTGCGCCGACGGACTTAGGCCCGAAACGCCGTGCCTCATTGTTTCGCACGCGACCACTCGCGAGCAAAGAGTACATGCAACGACGTTAGCGAACTTGGCTGAGGCACCGCACTACCCAGCACCTGTGTTGCTGATTGTCGGATCAGTAGCTTTCAGGTTCTAAAGATTCGACTCTTTCTCCAACATTCACATTTGACTTCGCGCTGATCGAGAACCGTCTCCAACCGTTTGAAGAGCCGGCAGAGACAATTCGGTCTGCGCTGTAACCAGAAGACTCAAATGATTGCCCAAGAATTTCCGATTACAACGAAGATCACGCCTGGCGTTGTTTTTGACTACGTTCCAACTCTTCGCTGACAATAATTTCGGCCACTTCCTTCATGGATTTGCGTTGCTGGCGGCTCTGCCTCCGCAAGCTGAGGTAAGCCTCCTCTTCGCTGAGGCCCGCTTGGCGCTGCAGGATTCCTTTGGCACGTTCAACGACTTTGCGGGTTTCGAGTTCTTCGGAAAGTTGTGAACTTTTCTCTTCAAGGCGAGCCATTTCTATTTCTGCTCCAGCAAGCAAACCTATGGTCGAAATCAAACGAATCTCCAGTTTGCTATAGGAGTGCGGTCCCCGGTTTTGAAGATTGATGACGCCAACAAGCCTGCCTCGGCAAAGAACGGGCACGGATAAAAAGGATTCGTAGCGGTCTTCGGGTAGCTCGTTAAAGAATTGAAAGCGAGGATCCTGGAACGCATTACGCGCAACTGCGACAGGTTGGCGGTGTTGCGCGACCCAGCCTGTGATGCCCTCCCCTAGTCGCAGAGTCAGGCGATCCACCTCGTCAGGATGAGGGTTTTTTGAAGCGCGCAGAACCAGCTCGTCGTCCTCCAGCACAAAGACGAAACAGGAGTCGCACTTTGCAACGGCAGAAGCGAATTCGATGACACGATCGAGCACTTCGCGCAGCGGACATGCCGATGCCATCCTGCTGCCCAGTTCATGTAGAAAATTAAGAGTAGGGTCCCTCTGTTTTTGGTGAAGAATTTCCTTTGAACGTTCCGCAGCTTCCTTGACCAGAAAACCCATGCGGGGATGTGACGCTTCGAGATCGGCCTGCAAGCCAAGTGAGCGCAAGCGCTCGGAAGTCGAAGGACCGATGGAGGCAACCACGAGGCGTTCCAGGCTTTTGAGCACAGAGTCTTCGAGTCTCATGTCCGCGGCAATTTGCAAAAGGTGCGTGATCTGTATGGCGGACGTGAGAAGAAGTACGTCCACTTCGCCGCTCTTGATGGACTGCGTAGCTGCCTGCAATGGCGCAATATCTTCCGGCAAAGACCACTGATAAACGGGAACAGTGGTAACGCACGCGCCGCGCTCGCGCAAGCCGGCCAGCAACTCCTTGGAAGGCACGCCATATTCCTGGACGGCGATTTGCAATCCTTTA
>QHYO01000492.1 GCA_003224135.1 Acidobacteriota bacterium
GAAGCTGTGAGCTTTTGGGCTAGGGGGCGTTTGCTTTCTCATGGCCGTCGTCGCCCCTCTTTCGAAGCTGCGAGAGGCCTGGCTTCTTGAGCCACCGATTTCGATTTCTTAGGGGACTTTCGGTTAGTCCGATGCCGTCTCGCTGCGGATTTCTTCCGGTTTGCGGTCCGCTCTTCGTCATAACGGTCTTCATCGGACATATCCCAATCCGGCAAGATGACGACTCGGGACGGCAGTCCTTTCCGCTTCCTTCTCTCTTCCGAATTGCGGATTTCGAGGTAGATGTCGTCGCGATCTTTGAGCTTCGCGTCGTAGGCACGCTGAAACCGGTAGGCCCACTTGGCGTCATTCTCTACGATTTCTTCAAAGTTGTCGAAGAACTCGCGATTGGCGTATACCCGCGCGATCTCAACGTCGGAACGGGCATGCTGAATTAGATCACGTTGAAAGAAGGGGACGGACTCTAATTTCGTAAGGCCCGCGATGAGATGGTCAAATGATTGGTTAAGTTCAACAATCTGCTGAAAGAGCGCGAGCTTCATTGGCTACCTCCACTTGTGACCGGGAGAAAACAAGAGCGTTCGGCGCTAGAAAGGGGGCAACGGTACGGAGGGATCAGATCTGTAGCGATTAGATTAGCGGGCTCAGAAGGGATTCGAGCCGATGACAATTGGCGCGGACCGAGTTGCGCCGACAATGGGAAATGGATAACTTCTCTTGCAGCCATAGTTGCACCTCATTCGTGCACTTTGGTCAGGGGCGCGTCGGTGCTAGTAACACCAGCGCGTCCCGCTCTATCATTTGGCCTGTTTGCCGCGCTTCTTGCGAGTGCCTTTGCCCCGGTAGTGCTGCTCTTTATATTTCAGGACCTCTGCCACTTCGGCCTGAGTCCATAGACGAATCTTGACCCTTCCAACTGCTTTGACAGGCGGGACATGGAATTTCTTCTCTCGTATCCAGCGATTGAGAGTGTCCCAGCTGACATCCACAAGCTCCGCAACTTCAACAGTAGAGTAAGTCGACATTGATATAATCGTATAGGTCTATACGATATGTCAAGCAAAAAAGCAGACCCGCACGGGCACATTTGCTCCAATCCGGGCCAACACGAAGAGTATCTCATTTTCGTTGAAAATGAATCCCTGGCGGACTCCTAAGCTGAGTCGCAAGGCTCTTTCACTCCAAGTCTTGAGGAAAACTGTGGAATGCGGAAACCTGAGATGGCGGGTAGGATCGCAAGGCCCTGCGTAGCGGACATTGAAGCGGACATTTGTGCGGACATCTTGGCCATTTAAAGCATCTTAAACTTTTGATATATATAGGGTTGTCATGAAAGAGAAAGAGGACATTAAAGCGGCCAAAGACCGCGGAGAATCGACCGCCCTGATGGAGCCCTTGCTGATTGGGGAGACCTCCCGTCACCGGGGTGCACTCACCGAGCTGGCGATCGAACTAGCCCAGAAGGCAGCGGGTTTTCGCCGGAGCCTGCCGGAGAGCCTAGTGACATCGCTGGCCGATCTCGTGCGGGCGATGAACTGCTACTACAGCAACCTGATCGAAGGGCACGAGACACATCCTGTCGATATCGAGCGCGCCCTGAAAAACGATTATAGCAAGGATGCCCACAAGCGCGACCTGCAGCTCGAAGCGAAAGCGCATATCACCGTCCAGAAATGGATTGACGGCGGCGGCCTGAAAGGGCGCGCGCTCACGAGCGACGGCATCTGTGAAATCCATCGTCGTTTCTGCGAACTGCTGCCCCCTGATCTGCTGTCGGTGGAGGACCCAGAGAGCAAAGAACGGATAAAGGTCGTCCCTGGCGAACTGCGCCATAGAGATGTGAGAGTCGGCTCCCTTATCCCTATTAGCTCCGGTGCGGTGCCGCGCTTCCTGGGACGTTTCGAGGAGGTATACGGCCACCTCAACCGGACGGACTCCATTCTCGGGGCGGCGGCGGCCCATCACCGCCTTGTGTGGATTCACCCGTTCCTCGACGGGAACGGGCGGGTCGCCCGCCTGATGTCGCACACGACGCTGCTGGAAACGCTGGACACGGGCGCCGTCTGGTCGGTCGCGCGGGGCCTGGCCCGTAAGGTAGAGGATTACAAAAAACACCTCGCCGATTGTGACAGCCCGCGGCGGAATGACCTTGATGGACGCGGCGCATTGAGCGAGGAAGCGCTGGCCCGGTTCGCTAATTTTTTTCTGGGCATGTGCATCGACCAGGTCGAGTTCATGGAAGGGCTTATGCAGCCGGATAAACTGCGTACGCGCATCCTTCTCTGGGCAGAAGAAGAAGCCAGACTGGGTACCCTGCCGCCTAAATCCGGCAAGATTCTCGAAGCCGTGCTTTATCGCGGAGAACTGCCGCGCGCGGACGCCGCGAGTGCCGTGGGCGCGACCGAGCGTCACGCGCGGCGCATCGTCTCGGCGCTGACGGAACGGGGTGTGCTGACTGCCGACGGAGTGCGCGCTCCTCTCCGTCTCGTCTTCCCGGCGGCGCTAGCGTCACGCTGGATGCCAGGATTGTTTCCCGAGAAGTTGAACGTGCGGGAAGAGCATGATCTGACGTTTCCGGCACCGAACGAAAAAGAGAATTTCAAAGGTGACAGCGTCGAGTTCCGGGGACAGGACGGTGAAGTTCGTGTGCGCTGCGAAATCACCCGAAGCGCACTGGACGATCATTTCGGCGGAAACGGCAAGGACCGTCTAGCGGTACAGGTCGCGTTGAGGAAAGCGGCTCTGTTTATATCGATTCCTCGGATGTGTGAACAACCCGGCTGTGCTGAAGCAGTACGGAATATAGAGACACGGTATGACGTTTAAAGGTCTGTTGGTATCGATATGCATCTGTGTAGATCAATCAACAACATGCGCCTTTCAACGGCGCCATCGGTTCGATTCCCTTGAATCCTGCCAGCCGAACTGCCTTCATGCTATCCTCATCGACGAAGTGACTTCCTCAAGCGCTGCCAACCCTGGCCGCTCCCCGGCTGATGTTGACCTGAGTGTTGCCATCGGCGCGCTTCGCTTTCGTAATCCCATTCTTGCCGCCAGCGGTACATTTGGATACGGCTTGGAATTCGCGCATCTGGTTGATCTAAACCGCCTGGGCGGCCTGGTCACCAAGGGCCTCTCCCGAGAACCTATCGAAGGCGCTCCCCCGCCCCGACTATGCGAGACTCCGTCAGGGATGCTCAACGCCGTCGGGCTCCAAAACGTCGGGGTCCGAGCCTTCGTCGAGCAAAAACTCCCTGCGCTGCGTAAGTTCGATGTCCCGGTGCTGGTCAATGTCTTCGGCTACTGCCAGGAAGATTACGTAGCCGTGATCCGGGTCCTGGAGGACACGGAGGGGCTGGCCGGGTATGAACTCAATATCTCATGTCCCACCGTAAAAAAAGGAGGCCTCCAGTTCGGCAACGACCCTATTGGTGCGGCTGAAGTCACCCGTGTGGCGCGTAAGGCAGCCAGGCGCCCTCTTTGGGTTAAGCTCTCGCCTCTTATTGCAGATATTGGACTTATGGCCAAGGCCGTAGAAGCCGAAGGCGCTGACGCCCTTACTATAGCCAATACCTACCCTGCCATGGCCGTCGACCACCGAACCCGGAGGTCCCGTTTAGGGAACCAGACGGGCGGTCTGAGCGGCCCCGCCATCAAGCCAATTACGCTCCGGCTGGTCTGGGAAGCGAGCAAGGACTTGAAGATTCCGATAGTTGGCTTGGGAGGGATCGAGACGGCAAGCGATGTGCTTGACTACATCCTCATGGGAGCCACTGCGGTACAGGTCGGCACGGCCAGCTTTACTGACCCGCGGGCCAGTGAGCGACTTCAGTCCGAAGTTCGTGAGGCTCTTTTCGAATCTAACCTATTTAATATCAGTGAGTTAAGAGGTAAATTCCAAGCAGAAATCGGTTGACATAATGACGTTTTGCTGCTACACTTTTCTGGAGGTTTGTAGCAAAAAGACAACACTATGAAACGTCCACTCTTCATGATCTGGGCTGCAGTTCGCTGGGTGCCACTGATGTTCCTCATCGCCCCGGTGATGGAAGCCCCTCTTGTTGCCTACAAAACAGAACCTGCCAAACCGATCAAGACCTGGGTTGGCAACGCAAGCTGGTACGGCACGGAATTCAACGGCCGCAAGACGGCTAACGGGGAGCGGTTCGACTGTGAGGCCCTCACCGCCGCCCACCCCAACCTTCCTTTTGGTTCGATCATTCGACTGGTTAACCCCCGCACCGGACAATTTGAACTAGTTCGCATCAATGATCGAGGTCCGTATCAGGAAGGACGCGAAATTGATGTATCCTATCGCGTCGCCCGGAAGATCGGCTTGCTTCATTCGGGCGTGAGCCAGGTCCGGCTCGAACTTCTCGAAGTTCCAAAGAAACGCTGACCCCCCAAGGATCGTCGGGGTCGCCAAAACAGTGACCTTCGACGCTCATCCCCGCAGCAGTCTGATCGTGGCCCTCGACTTTGACTCGTTGTCGTCCGCGCTGAAGTTCGCTCAGAAGGTCTCCGATCTTGTCGGCATGTTCAAGATCGGCAACCAGCTCTTTACCAGCGCCGGTCCTGAGGCGGTCAAGCAGATCGCCGCACTCGGCAACGGTATTTTCCTCGACCTGAAATTCCACGACATTCCCAATACTGTCGCAGGCGCGGTGCTCTCCTCAGCAGCGATGCCGGGGGTGCAGCTCGTTAACGTGCATGCGCTTGGCGGTACGGCAATGCTACAGGCTGCGGCTCAGGCGGTAAGCGCGGGCGTACCGATGGGCGCGGATCGCACGCGCTTGATCGCCGTCACGATTCTGACCAGCATGGACCACAAAGCGATGCGCGAAGCGGGGATCGGCGGTACTGTGCTGACGCGCGCGGTAAAACTGGCGCAACTCTCAAAGAAATGCGGCGTCGACGGCGTGGTCGCTTCCGTTCAGGAAGCGAAGGCCATTCGCAAAGCGTGCGGCCGCGAGTTCTTGATCGTGACGCCGGGCGTCCGTCCAGCGCAAACAACTGCTGAACAGCAGAAGGACGATCAGGCGCGAACTGCCACTCCCGCACAGGCCATCAAAGCCGGCGCCGATTACATTGTAGTGGGCCGGCCGATCATCGCGGCTAGCGATCCTCGCGCGGCGGCGCAGGAAATTGTGAGCGAAATAACCAGCGCCAAGTAATCCTTCATCCCGAGAAGAGCATTTAATTGAGCGGTAAGCCAATGCCGGCCATTTCCGAAGATCGTGGCGCGATTCTTCAGCAGCTAGAAAGCTCGGAAGAAGCCGCGGCCCGGCTTATTGCCGGAGTGTCTCGCGGGCAAATGAACTGGCAACCGGATCAAGGCCGCTCGTGGAGTATCCGGCAATGCCTCGATCACCTGGCGCGAACCAATCGCATCTACTGCCAGTCCATGCTGGAAGCGATTGCGCATCCGAGACAGAAGAAGACAGGAACAAGCGCGATAAGGCCTGGATGGTTCGGTCGCTGGTACATTGCAAAAATGGAGCCGCCAGTACGAACGAGGTTCAAAACGGTAAAAAAAGTGACTCCGGAGGCGGAAGGCGACGGACAAGTTGCGCTGCGAGACTTTGTGGATTCCCATGCCGCAGCGCGCCGCGTAATGGCATCATGGGAGCAGATGGACCTTAACCACGTTCGTTTCCGGAACCCGTTTGTGCCGGTTCTCCGCTTTAGCGTTGGCACGGGATTGCTGATTGTCAACGCTCATGACCGCCGGCACCTCTGGCAGGCAGAACGCGTCAAAGAGTCCGCCGGTTACCGAGCGGTCTAAGGAATATCTTGAGCGAAGATGGTTTCTACAGCCAGTTCAGCCAATACTGCAGCAGTGAATTCCGGATGGAAGAGCGTCATCGTCGGCACAGCCGGTCACATCGATCACGGTAAATCCGCGCTCGTTGAAGCCCTGACGGGCACACATCCTGACCGTCTGGAAGAAGAAAAGCGCCGGGGCATCACGATCGATCTCGGCTTCGCGTTCCTCGAAGAAAGCGGCGTGCGTTTTGGCTTCGTCGATGTACCTGGCCATGAGCGCTTCGTCGGAAACATGCTTGCTGGCGCTGCCGGAATTGATCTCGTACTTCTGGTGATTGCGGCGGACGAATCCATCAAGCCGCAGACGCGCGAGCACTTTGATATTTGCCGTTTGCTCGGAATCGAACGTGGCTTGGTTGCGTTGACCAAAACAGACTTGGTCGACCTCGAAACGCGCGAACTGGTTCGCCTGGAGCTGGAAGACTTTTTTCGCGGTTCATTTTTGGAGAATGCGCCGATTGTGCCGGTCAGCGTAAGAAGTGGCGAAGGCTTGACGGAACTGAAGCAAGCTCTTGTCGAACAAGCGCGCCAAGTGACGGGAAAAGACTCGCGGCGCGATTTTCGGTTGCCGGTTGACCGCGCATTTGCCGTCAAAGGCTTCGGAAGCGTGGTTACTGGCACGCTGATCAATGGCCACGTTTCGCCCGAAGATGAAGTTGAACTTTTTCCTGACGGACTGAAATTGCGCGTGCGTGGAGTGCAATCTGGCGGGAAGA
>QHYO01000493.1:0-275 GCA_003224135.1 Acidobacteriota bacterium
TTCCTTGCCGGGCTCGACTGGATCAACGCACGAAGCAAGTCGGAATTCGGACGTAAGTTTTTGGACTGCAATGCGGAGCAGCAGAAGGGACTCCTCGAAGTACTCGCGTACAAAGCCAAGTACAAACCGCTCACAGAGGCCGGACGTGATTTTTTTCAAATGATGCGGGATTACACGGTCGTCGGCTATTACACGACCAAAATTGGGCTGGAGAGTCTGGGTTATCCCGGCCTGCGAACGGCATGGCCCAAAATGCCGGGCTGCACGCACCCCGA
>QHYO01000493.1:301-3399 GCA_003224135.1 Acidobacteriota bacterium
ACCGGCACTCAAAGTCGCAAAGTAGAGGAGAGTTTCCGTGGCAACGAAAGTTTACGATGCGATTGTGGTGGGAACGGGCGCAGGCGGTGGAATGGCCATGAAACTCCTCTGCGAGGCCGGCCTGAGCGTCCTCGCCCTGAATTCCGGGCCGCGCACGGATCCTGCCAAGCACTATCGGATGCACCGCCAAGTGTACGATTTGCAGTACCGCGGTTTTGGCGACCCGCTGGTCTACGCGGGCAGACCGCATCAGGAACGCTATTCCGTTGAAGAATCCGAGTACAACGAAGGTCCGGAACTTTTTGAGCACGATGTCGCGTATTCCAATGCTCCCGGCACGGATTGGTACTGGAAGCGTTGCAAAGGAACCGGAGGCAAGGCCAATTTCTGGGGCCGCTCTTCGGCGCGCTACGGGGATATCGATTTCAAGGCGGCCAGCCTGGATGGATTTGGCGAGGACTGGCCGATCGATTACGCGGAAATTTCACCGTGGTTTTCGAAGGCCGAACGGTACATGGGAGTTGCCAGCACGGTTCAGAATCGGCCGAGCAATCCGGATGGCGAATACCTGCCGCCCATACCGTGGCGCTGTATTGACTACATCATCCAGAAGGCGGGCGAAAAAATCGGCGTGCCGTACCTACCCGATCGCTGCGCGCAGCTCACCGTTGCCCACGCTGGACACCCTGCGTGCCACTATTGTGGGAATTGCAGCCGTGGCTGCGACGTTGGCGCTTTTTTCTCCCCGACGTGGTTCACGATCCCGGACGCCGAGCACACAAAAAATCTTACCTTACTGACGGATGCGCTCGTTCGCGCCGTCCTCGTCGACGAAAACGGCTTAGCCAAGGGTGTCGCCTACGTAGATCGCAAAAACAAGAGAGAAGTCGAGGTTTACGCCAAAGTCGTCGTGCTAGCCGCGTCGTGCGTTGAGACGGCGCACATCATGCTGAACTCTTTATCCAGGCACTGGCCCACAGGCATCGCCAATTCCAGCTGCCAGCTGGGTCGGAACTTGTGCGATCATCTTTACGGCAGCCCAGGTTACGGTTATCTACCCCGGCTCGTGGGTCAGCCTCCCACCGCAGACAATATTGCCGATTCCACGGTTGGCTGGATGCCACGCTGGCAGAACCTCAAAAATCCGCGCGAGGAAAAATTTATCCGTGGCTATTCGGTGTATGTCGGCGGTGGCTGTGGAGAATTCCCCGGCCATTATTCGCAACTCGAGGGTTTTGGGGCGGAATTCAAACGCAACATAAAACGCTACTATCCATCTACAATCGGAGCGCTGATCCAGGCACCTTCCCTGCCGAGTCCGACTAACTTTGTGGACATTGACCCCGATAAGAAAGACATCTTTGGAATTCCCCAGCTTCGTTTCCATTTCGAGTGGGGCGAGAATGAGCTACTGATGTGGGAACACTCAAAACAAATGATGATCGATTTCTTCAAAGCGGCGGGCGGCGAAATGTGGGGCGCTGATAGCGAACCCAACCGACCGGGCACGAGTTTGCATGAGACCGGAGTCTGCCGCATGGGAACCGATCCGAAAACTTCCGTCACCAACAAGTGGGGACAAACCCACGACGTTCCGAACCTCTACATTTGTGATGCGAGCATTTTTCCGTCTCCGACGGACAAAACCACCACCATGCCGATCATCGCTTTCACCATGCGCAACTGCGACCGCATGCTGGAGAATTTTCGAAAAGGTGCTCACAACCGGGCCTAACCTGATCGGCCGCTTACTGCGGTTTATTCCGGCAGTGCAGGGCAGCCAGGCCATTCGCTGCGTGTTACGTTGCCGATGTATTGCAAATCCTGGATGCCGATTTTGCTGGTGTAGTAGCCGTCGCAGGTCATCTTCCTGAGGAATGCGAAGAAGGCCACGCCCTGACTCAGGCCCGGATCTTTTTTGGCATTTTTGCGAAATGCAATCAGATCCAGGATTTCCTTGCGCTGTTCGGGCGTACACCCCATAAACACGTTCCCGTACTGATCGATGCAATGCGTATCAAGCCACATCAGCCCGCCGCCGAACGCGAGCTGATATTCATCGTTTTCGCTGGTCAGCAAATCGATAAATTCCGGCGCGCCCGCTTCCAACGCGCCCGCGGATTTTTCATCCTTGGGAATAATTGCATCGCAGAGCGATAGGATTGCTTCGTATTGCCTGGCGGTGAAATATTTAGGCGTGTACTTGCCTGCTGGAGCTGCTGCTTTTTCCTTGTGCACCAGTTGGTGCGCGAGTTCGGCTGCCTCGAGCGGAATCACTTGCAGAACTGACCCCCCCGCCATGCCGACCGCCAAAGTTCTAAGCACGTCTCTTCGCGAAATTCCATGCGTCGTCATCTTATGTTCTCTCTTCCCTGCTGCTTCCCGTTTGCTGATGCACTACAAGCTGCCCTTCTTTGCTTCTTCGAGTAAATATTCGGACGCGCGCCAGGAAAGCGCCATGATCGTCAGGGTGGGATTCTTGTCCGGGTTGGTCACCAGAGGCGCGCCATCGGTGACGAAAACATTCTTCACGTCATGCGTCTGGCAATATCCGTTGAGCACACTGGTTTTTGGATCCGCGCCCATTCGCGCGGTTCCAACTTCGTGAATGATTTTGCCGCCGGCCAGAATTCCGAATGGATATTGCCCGTCGATCCGTGTTTTTGTCTTGTACGTGCCTCCCATCATCTCGATGATGGACTTGAAGGTTTCCTGCATGTCCTTCGCCTGGCGCAATTCGTATTCGCTCCACTTGAAGTGGAAGCGAAGCACTGGAATCCCCCACTGGTCCACTTTGTTGGGATCGAGTTCGCAAAAGGTCTCGGCATTCGGAATCATCTCGCCACGGCCGGAAAATCCAACCGTCGTGCCGTACACCTGCCGAGCGCGACGTTTCAGTTGCACGCCGTATCCTTCTTCGTCGCGGCAGAGAACGTCGAACATTCCCACGCCGGGCATGTCGCGACCGCCCCACAATTCAATGTGGTAGCCGCGCGGAAAATCATTCTTGCGATCGAACTTCCACCACGGAACGTAGTAGTGCATGCCGCCCACGCCATCGTGATTGTGCGGGGGCATTTTTTCGAGTACGGGAACTT
>QHYO01000494.1 GCA_003224135.1 Acidobacteriota bacterium
CATTACTCCGTGCCTGCCCGAACCTTCCACCGAATTCATGGAAAGACGCCCGGTCACAATATTTCCGCCCTCAGTCACAAGCGTCGCTGCACCGCCTACATCGGGCGTCAGAATATCACCCGCGCCCGTGTTGATATCGAGCCCGTAGCTCGCCGGGACCGTCACTTCGAAATGTACCCAGAATTGCGCGCTATTCGCGGCGCGTGAAACCTGCTGCGGCAGGTTGCCGGTGATTTCGATTCCTGATGCCGTGCCCTTCGCATTCAGCGTGTAACGTTCCAGCAGCTGCGAAGCCAGCGGTTCGCGCGCATCCGTTTCAATGTGTACCGAATACCGAACCGTCGGCGTGGCGCCACGTTCAAGCTGCAGAATCCGTACCGAACCAAGATCGGTGTTCAGTCGTAGCGTCAGATTTGCGCGCGTCTCTAGGATTCCAGTGAGGTCCTTCGAAAAATGAGATCCTCCCGGTGCCGTCGTGCCCGCTCCAACGACGATGCTGACCGGGTCTTTTTCCGCAAAGGCCGATGCAACCGTGAGCAGCGCGGGAAGCAATACTGCGGCGGCGAAGCGAAACGTTTTGGAAATGGCGAAAAACTTCATCATCACTCTTGGCAAAGCTCTTTCAACCGCGGGATTCAACTCCCGCGTTTTCCCTCGAAAGAATCTAACTTCTGAAGGTCGTCTTGGAATTCCTTATTGAACATCCGGCGGGCCGATCTGGCGCAATGCGGCAGCGCTTCTCAGGCGGACATAACGGTTCGGATCACTGTGTTGCAATTCTTCCAACGCGCGTACCACGCGCCGCACGGACGGATCGGCCCCAGTAAGCGCCACCGCGGGCGCATTCGGCGCAATCATCGGCATATCCGAATCAGGACCTTCCGGTATTTCCGGCATTGCTGGCAACGACTCAAGCTCGAGCGAACGCACCAGCAGGTTCACCGCTTCAACCCGCACGCCGGGATTGGAATCTCTGTTCAGCGATTCGAGCAGCGCGTCACGAACATCGCGCTCACCGACAACGTCGCGCAGCGCTTCCAGTGCTTTCATGCGCACTGCGGGATTCTGGTCGTGGCGAGCCGCGTCCAGCAATGCGCTGCGAATTTCCACGTCGCGAATGCGCGACTTCAGCGCGTCCAGGCAATCCAGTCGAACTCCCGCGTCAAACCGCTCGCTATTCCTCACAACATACGTCAAAACGCGCCGCACGTCCGCGTCGTCGAGGCTTCCAGAGAGAGTCACCGGCTGTTCCGCACGCAATTGCACTTGGAGCGTTCCCGGTGCGGCATCGGCGCTGGGCGCAAAGTTGATTCCGTAAACCGCCATTCGTGTCAGTTGATCGTCGGAGACTCTCGGCGCCGCCGACACATTCATCGCCACGCCCTTGATTCCCGAGCCACTTGTCGGAAGCCATTGGAGCAATTGCACGCCGAGAATCGCGCCCGCTGCGAGCAGACCTGCCGCGCTCCATCCCGGACGCAGCGCCATCCAGCGCCGCACAAGACCAAACGGCTGCCAACGTTCGCGCTCCGCAGGTACCGCGATTTCGTCCAGCGATTCCGCAAGTTCGCTTCGGCATTGCGCCAACAGCGTTCCGGAACGGTCCAGCTCATCCGCTGCTTGCGGAATCACCGAAACGGATTCTTGAAATTGACCCTCATCAGAAAGGAGCTCGCGGCAGTCCCCGCAGCCCGCCAGGTGCGCCTCAATCGCAGCGCGTTCTTCAGCCGTCACTTCATCGCAGGCAAGAAACACCAGCAGCGGCCCCACGTCGCCGCAGTTCATCTTGAAGTCGCCCGCGCTCATCGCAGCTCTCCAAGCTCTTGCCGCAATTTTCGCGTCGCCCTAAACAGCGAATTCTTCACCGTCTCTTCCGTCGTTCCCAGCGCATCGCCGATGGCGCGCAGTTTCAGTCCCTGATAGTGTTTCATCTCAAAAACGACTCGTTCGCGCGGAGACAACCGTTCCATCGCCTTTAAAATCCGCGAGCGAATCTCTTTTCCCATCAACCGCCGCTCGGGATCAAGCGCCGGGCGGTGTTCGCGCTGAAATTCAAAAAAATCGCGCGTACCCTCTTCTTGCCGGTTCACATGGATTTCGGGAGCTTGATCTTCGGGCCGTGCCTGCCGCCGCCGCAAATGATCCAGGCACACGTTCGTCACAATGCGGTACAGCCAGGTATAGAAACTGCATTCGAAGCGGAAGCGGTGCAGATTGCGGTAAACCTTCAGGAAAGCTTCTTGATAAACGTCCCGTGCATCCTCGGGCCGCTTCATCAGATTTAGCGCCAGCCGCAGCACGTCGCGGTCAAATCGGCGCACCAATTCCTCAAAAGCCGCGCGGTTTCCGGCCTGAGCCTCGATGACGAGGGACCGTTCGTCAAGTTCCGGCAAGGAGGTCACCGTGGCTAGTACGGCGTTTGTTCCGCCGGACCTGCCTGCGTTATCAGCCAAAGCCAACGTCCAGTGGGGAAGTGGCATATTCGCTTTCTTTTCGTATCTTGCCGGGCTATCCGTTCATTCTCAGTAGCTTATCTACAAACGGACTCTGTCGGCCAAACACGCAGCGCTGCGGTGTCATCCAATTTGGACGCACCACGGCACTTCAGGTAAGCAACCACAATCCCTTATCCCATACAACGAATGGCCGCGGCTATTTGTTTCCGAAGCACAACAAGCAAATCGCGTTGCCCGGCTTCGCTAGGTGCCTGCAATGGCTTCTCTGAGGTCTTGAAATCAGAGGCTTTCTTCGACCCCGATGCTCTCTTTGGCGCTCAGCCATGATGTCAGCGGCCACACCAGCAACACCACCAGCGCGACTCCGCATAGAATCCCTTGATGGCGATAAAAGTGGTTGGCCTGCGATGTAAGCTCGATCGTCCCGAGCATCAGCACGGAGATTGCCAAGACAAGAAAATATCCTATCAGGTTCATTCGCGCCACGCGCGTAACTCCAAACCCACCCGCCGGTCATCGCGAGCGAACCCAGCACGAACAGCAGCACGCGAACTGCGGCAGATTTGCACCGCGCGGCAATAAATCCTGCCGTCAGCGCAATCAATCCTGCGAACAAGAGTCCCCGCAAAACCGCCGTCGCTGAAATTGAAATCGCCGGCAGCACCGAATCAAAATCGTTTCCGAACGCCGCGCCCAGCGACTGATGTGCCGTGGGCCAATGCGTGGACACCCACTCCGAAACGCGTTTCACCGCGATCAATGCCGCCGTGCCGCCAATTCCGATCGCCAGCGCGTCGCGATAGTAAGTACCTGGCATTCCGCGCCATCCGGGGAATTTCGCGTCACCAAAGGCCTGGCGCAGAAAAAACCACGCCATCGCAAACACCAGAACAATGGCGCCGAGATAAAAGAACGCTCCGACCAGAAGACCGATTCCCAGCGCGCCTATCGCGAACTTCAACGGGATCGCCGTTTGATACTGGCTCAGCGTTTGCGCAAAGCGATTACCAAATCCCGCGACCAGCCCGTATGCCGCGAGCCCGAAGAGTCCCCACACCGCGAATCGTCTCCATGGCACCGCCTTCATCAACTCAGACCTAATCTCGCGAAGAAATAAAATCAGGTAACCTAAAATTGTGCGGGCAACGGATTGTTCTTCATGCTTGCGCCGCCATTCGTCCGGGATCTTGATGAACGTACGGTAGCTGGTGACCTCGTCGCCTACCACTGCCAGCTGCATTCTCGCGAACGCGTGATCCGCTGTATCAGCTGTTGTACCTTGCGGATCGTCCAGCGGCTGTTTTTCCTGCCAGATCAGCTTGTGGTCCAGCCGGTGAGGCCTTTTCTCGGAGGTCGCCTCAACGAGGGTCCACTGCGAAAGATTGATGCCTTCGCGAGTCGCCAAAAAATCTTGCGCCTTCACGAGCGCATCCTCCTTGGAGAGTGACGCGCCCGCCGCCGCTTCCGCCACATCATGGTGAACGCTGTGCAGACCTCCGTCAGGACGCAGTACCACTGAATATTCTTCGGGCTGGCCGTCACGGAAAAAGCGAATGTGCCACAGCGCTCCCGGCACTCGCTTTTCATAAATTTCGTTCAACGCCGGCACACCGATCTTCTCGCGCAGATATTCGTTCGCCGTGGCGTCCGTTACATCCACGAAAATCGTTGCCGTCACATAACTCTT
>QHYO01000063.1 GCA_003224135.1 Acidobacteriota bacterium
GATTCCGCGTCGGCAACGGCAGCGTTTTTACGTATGGCTTTCACGCGTTCCACACCACTACCTCGTTTTCGAGTTTCACGCCAAAAGCATTTTCGACGCGGCCGCGGACGTCAGAGATCAAAGCGAGCATGTCTTTTGCCGAGGCCTGGCCCGCGTTGACGAAGAAATTCGCATGACGGTCGCTGACCTTGGCGTCGCCGACGCTCAGACCTTTCAGGCCAAGTTCGTCAATCATGCGGCCCGCGGAGGCTCCGGGAGGATTTTTGAAGATGCAACCGGCACTTTTCTGCCCGAGCGGCTGACTCGAACGCCGCTTCTCATTGCAGATACGAATCCCTTGAAGAATTTCTTTGAACGGTTTGGAGGGAAGTTCCAGCGTCACTGCGAGCATCATATCATCAGGCCCAAAAGAAGTGTGACGGTATTCGAATGAAATTTGTTCGCCGCTGAGGATTTCTATCTTGCGTTCGGCGGCGCGATAGAGCTTGACCTTGCGGACGTAGCTGCCGATTTGCATGCCGTATGCTCCGGCGTTCATGCGAAGAGCGCCTCCGACCGTGCCGGGAACGCCGATCAGACCCTCCATGCCACCCAAATCGTGTTTCGCGCAGAAGGTGACAGTACGGCCGAGGTCCGCAGCGGCGTCCACGTGGGCAAAATTGCCTTCGAGGACGATTTCCGGGTCGGGTTTGGCGAGTTGAAGGATGACCCAGGGGAGTTCGCCATCGCCGACGAGCAGGTTTGAACCTCCACCAAGAAATTTGTACGGGATGTCGTGATGTTCGAGAAGCCCAATCAATTCGGGGATGGAGTCGTGTTTCGTGATGCGGAGCAGGTCGGTGGTACCGCCGATGCCAAGCGAGGTCAATTCGGACAGGGATGTGCCGGAGCGGACGTCGATTCCGAGGGCGGCGAGTCCGGCTTCGAGTTTTGGATGCTCAGCGCGCATGGTGGGTGGGATGCTCCGTGCCGAGCAGGACCATCAGCTCGTTGCTGGCTCGGCTAACATTTCCGGCGCCCACCGTCAGGATGGCATCGCCTGGTCTGGCATTCTTCAGGAGAAATTCAACGGACTCTTGCATCGAGCGCAGATAGTGGACGTTCTTGTGACCGGCTTCACGGATCGCTGCAACCAAGGCTTCGCTCGAGACGCCGGGAATGGGCGCTTCGCTGGCAGCGTAGATATCCGTGAGAACCAGCAGGTCGGCCTGGTTGAAGGCAATACGGAATTCGTCCCAGAGATGTTGCGTGCGGGAGTAACGATGTGGCTGGAAGAGCACGAGCAGGCGGTTGAACTTGCAACCGCGGGCAGCTTCGAGCGTGGCGCGAATTTCGGCGGGGTGGTGGCCGTAGTCGTCAATAACAGTGACGTCGTTCACGGTGCCCTTGACGTCAAAGCGTCGGCCGACTCCACCGAATTTAGCTAGGCCTTCGCGGATGAGCTCGGCGGGAACATTGAGGTAAAGAGCGACGGCAGCTGCCGCAGCGGCGTTGCGAACATTGTGAATGCCAGGTGGGTGCGGCAGACGGAAGAGGCCGAGGTCCTCGCCTTTGAAGGTGAGACGAAACTCACTCGAAAAGCCCTCAAGCTGCACGTCACTGATGACGAGGTCCGCCTGACTCGACGTGCCATAAGTGAGGATGGGCCGTTTGACGTTGGGGATGATGGCTTGAACGTTGGGCTCGTCGAGGCACAGGATCGCTGCTCCGTACTGAATATCTTCGAGCGAACTGTACTGATCGAGGTGTTCGCGGTCGATGGTGGTGACGACGGCGACGACAGGCGCGAAAAGCAGGAAGCTGCGGTCACTTTCATCGGCTTCGACGACAAAATATTCGCCGCGACCGAGGCGCGCGGTTGTTCCAGCTTGGTTCACTTTCCCACCAATGACGAATGTGGGATCGAGATGAGCGGCGGTAAGAATAGAGGCTACAAGGGAGGTTGTGGTGGTTTTGCCGTGAGCGCCACCGACGGCGATGCCGTACTTCAAGCGCATCAACTCGGCCAGCATTTCGGCACGGGGAATCACGGGGATTTTGCGCTTGTGCGCTTCGATGACTTCCGGATTGTCGGATTTGATCGCAGAAGAGGTGACGACCACGTGCGCATCTTCGACATTGCCAGCTTTGTGGCCTTCGTGAACCGCTGCGCCAAGATTCTGCAAGCGTTCTGTAGTGGTGGAAGGCCTGGTGTCCGAGCCTGAGACTGAATAGCCGAGGGTGAGCAGGACTTCGGCGATACCGCTCATACCAATACCACCGATGCCGACCAGGTGTATGCGCTGAAAATTGCGAAATGAAACCATCATAGAGTTGCTCCGGCGGCATTTTCCGCGGCGACCGCGAAGCGGTCGACGTGAATGCGCTGAAAATTGCGAAACGAGACCATCATGACGGTTCTCCCTGGCGTTTTATGGGCACGTCAACGACCGTTTCAACGAGGTCGACGATATCGCGCGCGGCGTTTGGTTTTGCGAGCGCACGCGCCCGTGAAGCCAGCAGTTCGACCTCCCCGGAATGGTCCAGGAGAGAGAAAATTTCGCTTGCAAGACGCCCGGCAGTGAGCTCTGGCTCCGCGATGAGCCTACCCGCGTTGGCGTTGACCATTTCTTGTGCGTTGCGGAGTTGGTGGCTGTCGGTTGCGCGGCCAAACGGAATAAAAACTGCGGCGCGTCCGGCGGCGGCGACTTCTGCGGCGGTGATTGCTCCCGCTCGACAGACGATTAAGTCGGCCCAGGCGAAGCGTTCGGACATATTGCCCAGGAACGGAACGACTTCGGCGCGAAACTCGCGGCGAGCATAGGCGGTTCTGACCGCGTTGTAATCGCGTTCGCCGGTTTGGTGCACCACGCTCAGCTCATCTTTGCGGGCGGCGAGCAGGTCCATCGCGTCGACGAAAGCGCGATTGATCGGGAGCGCGCCCTGGCTTCCGCCGGTGATTAACAACCGAAAAGGCTTTTCCGGTTTGCGCGGCGCGATGTCGAAGAATTCCGCGCGAACGGGATTGCCGGTGACGACTGCTTTGCTGCCCAAAGCCTTCGCGGTGACTTCATATCCGGTCGCGATGCGCTTCGACAATTTCACGAGAACTTTGTTGGTGAAACCAGGCTCCGCGTTCGGCTCAAAAATTACGTTGGGAATGCCGCCAAGCCATGTCGCCAGCATCACTGGACCGGCGGCGTAACCACCGACACCAAATGCCGCGACCGGTTTGTGCTTCCGAAGAATCGCGAAGGCATCGAGCATTCCGGGCGCGAGTGTCGCAAAGTTTTTCACAAGCGTCAGTCCGCCCTTTCCCTTGAGCCCGGCAGCCCGCAGCGTTTCAAGCGGCAACCCGGCCTGCGGCACCAATTTCATTTCGATTCCGCGTTGTGTTCCCACCAGCACAACTTCCCTTTCCATTCCTCGAGACATCCATTCCTTTGCAATCGCGATCGCTGGAAACACGTGGCCACCGGTACCACCACCCGCAATGAGCAGTTTCATCGCGCGATTCCAAAAATTGCGCGTGATTTCATCGCGCCGTCGACTGCTGCGAAATATTCAGCAGCACTCCTGTCGCCAGAAGCATCACAAGCAAACTGGATCCTCCGTAGCTGATGAACGGAAGCGGGATGCCCTTGGTCGGAACCATGCCGAGCACTACGGCAAAATTGATCAAGGTCTGGAAAATGACCATTGACGTAATACCGAGGGCCAGCAGGCGGCCAAAATTATCCGGCGCTGCGAAGGCTGCTCGCAGTCCGCGCCAGCCGTAGACTGCAAACAGCGCGATCACGATCATGGCGCCGATGAATCCCAGCTCCTCGCAAATGACCGCGTAGATGAAGTCCGTGTGAGCTTCAGGCAAATAAAACAGTTTCTGTTTGCTCTCCATCAGGCCCACGCCGGTAAAACCGCCGGACCCGACCGCGATGAGCGATTGCAGCAACTGAAAACCCGCGCCTTGTGGATCGACATCCGGGTTGAGAAACGCCATGAAACGCGCTTGCCGATAGGCAACGTGAGAAATCAGCAGATAGAGAGCGGGGATGGAAGCAGCCGCGCCTGCGGCAATCCATTTCCAGGAAAGTCCGGCGACATAAAGAACCGCGGCCGCGATCAGACCAATATCCACGGAGGTACCGAGATCAGGTTGCGCGAGAATCAACGCCACACAAACCAGAATCGGTCCGATCGCCGGCAATATATTATGGAGAAAATCTTCCTTGCGGAACTCCATGTTGGCGGCGCTGCGTCGCTTCAAATCCAAAAACCAGGCTAAGTAGAGAATGACCGCCAGCTTGGCGATTTCCGAAGGCTGGATGCCGACGGGACCAATTCGAATCCAGCGGTGAGTGGCATGCGACTTATCGAGGAAGAAAGCACCCACGAGCATTAAGCCGACAATGCACAAGACGCTGTAGACGACCGCGGGTTCGCGAAGTTTGCGGTAATCGGTACGCATTAACACAAACATTCCGGCAAGCCCAATCGCCAGCCAGGCGGACTGGCGCAGCAGGAAGAAATAAGAGTGACCGTATTCGTGTTCGGCGGTTACCGCGGACGCGCTGAAGATCATCACCGCGCCCAGTAGGCACAACCCGAGCGTCACACCGAACAGCCATTTGTCATTTTCCAAACGTCTCGGCATTCTTCCTCTCCGTATCCGGCGGATTTTTCGGATTTTCGTTCCTCAGGATTTCCGCGCTCCGCTGCAACTGGTGGACAAGGTCTTTAAAGACGCGACCCCGATGTTCGTAATTCTGGAACTGATCAAAACTTGCGCATGCCGGTGCGAGCAAAACGATGTCTCCCGCATGAGCGGTCTGTGCGGCAAATTGGAAGGCGTGCTCGAGCGTTTCGGCCTGCCTGATGGCGACGCTGCCTTCGATCTGATGTTCAATTTTTTTGGCAGCGGCGCCGATCAGGAGCACAAGAATTGCTTTGTCACGCAGCGTCGGACGCAGCACGGAGTAGTCGCTGTCTTTGTCCTTGCCGCCCAGAATCACGACAATTCGTCCCGGGAAGGCTTCAAGCGCCTTGAGCGTGGCGTCAACATTGGTGGCTTTCGAATCGTTGTAATAGCGGACTCCCTGAATCTCTGCGACGAATTCGATGCGATGCTCCACACCTGCAAAGGAGCGAATCGCTTCCGCGATTTGCGCAGGCCGTGCGCCCGCAAGCCGCGTTGCAATTGTGGCTGCGAGAACGTTTTCAAGGTTGTGCGCGCCGGGGAGCGGAATTTCCCTGCAATCGAGAATTTCGTCGTCTCTACCAGCCTGCCGGAAGATGATTTTCCCATCTCGAACGAACGCTCCCTGCTCGACATTCGTCTTCCGGCTGAACCAGTACACCTGAGGAAGCGATGGAGCATACTTGGTGCTTACCGCATCGTCCGCGTTCAGAATGGCGAAATCCTCGCTGGTTTGATTTTCGAAGATTCTGGCTTTCGCGGCTCCATATGCGGTCAGGGTTTTGTGCCGGTCCAGATGATCAGGCGTCAGATTCAAGAAAACCGCGATGTTGGGTCGAAAAGTGTCGATCAGTTCGAGTTGAAAGCTGCTTAGCTCCGCGACGACAATCGTGCGATCGGTCGTCTCTGCGACCTGAGCGATCAAGGGAGTTCCGATGTTGCCGGCGAGGACAGTCGAGAAACCGGCGTTACGCAAAATGTATTCAATGAGCGATGTTGTGGTGGTCTTGCCGTTCGACCCGGTGATAGCGATCAGTTGTCCGCTTAAGAAGCGGAAGGCTAGTTCGATTTCACTCCAAACCGGAATTTTCAGCGCTCGTGCTTTGACGAGGAGCGCTACGTCGCCAGGTACGCCAGGACTCGGAATCACCAACTGCTGGCCTGCAAGGATGCTGTCTGAATGTCCGCCCAGTTCCAACTGCACGCCCGCAGCGCGCAACTTAGCGATCGATTCGCCCAGTTCGCCGGTGGAGCGCGAATCCGTCGCGGTCACAATAGCTCCGTGATCCGCACAAAAGAGCGCGGTAGCTATGCCGGTGCGGGCCAGTCCGATGACCAGCACGTGTTTCCCTTTTAAGTCGATCTTTCCGGCCATTCCTTCCACAGTCCTTCGGACCTAGCGCAGCTTCAGGGTGGTGAGCGCAAACAGCGCGAACACCAACGCCAGAATCCAGAATCTCACGATCACCTTTGATTCACTCCACCCGAGTAATTCGAAATGGTGATGAACCGGCGCCATGCGGAAAATCCGTTTTCCGCGTAGTTTGAAAGAGCCCACCTGCAAGATCACCGAGAGCGCTTCGATCACAAAAACGCCGCCGATAAAAAAAAGGAGAATCTCCTGCTTAATGATGACGGCAATGACCCCCAATGTTCCACCAAGTGACAGGGAGCCGACATCGCCCATAAAAACTTCGGCGGGATGCGCGTTGTACCACAGGAAACCTAGCGATGCGCCAACGAGCGCTCCGCAAAAGACTGTCAGCTCACCTACGCGCGGGATGTACTGAATATCGAGATAGGACGACCAACGCGCGTTGCTGCTGACATACGTCAAGACAGTCAGAGCGCCGGCCGCAATTACCGTGCAGCCAATTGCCAAGCCGTCAAGACCGTCAGTCAAATTAACGGCGTTCGAAGAACCGGTGATGACGAGGGTCACAAACAGCAGGAACGGTACGAAGGCCAATGGCCACAGGTGATCGCTCGAAATCAGAGAGTGAATGACCAGATCAGGGTGAAATTTCTTAAAGAACGGGACGATCAACTGCGTGGAATAGGCGCTGTGCGTGGAAAGCTCCAATAGGCCGACTCCCACAATCATGCTGACCAGCACTTGCAGGAGAAATTTGCGCTTGCTGGTCAGGCCCAGGTTCCGCTTTTTCGCCACCTTAGCGTAATCATCGATGAAACCGACGGCGGAGAACGCCACCAATGCAAACAGCGCCATCAGAACAAACGCGTTCGTAAGGTCCGCCCAGAGCAGCACCGGCACGGCGGTGGAAAGCACAATCAGAACGCCGCCCATCGTCGGTGTGCCGGCTTTTTTCTGGTGTTCCTGCGGGCCTTCCGCGCGGATGTACTGTCCGATCTGCAATTCGCGCAGACGGCGGATCAGCCATGGCCCGAACACCAGCGCGAGAAACATCGCCGTGAGGCTGGCGTACACGGTGCGCACGGTGATGTAGCGAAAAACATTAAGAGGGCTGAAATATTTCTGCAGCGTGTGATAAAGAAGGTAGTACAGCATCTAGTGGCGGACCCCCAGCTTGGTGTCGGGCGCGCCATGCTGGGCCAGCAACGCCTCGACAACGCGCTCCATCTTCACTCCGCGCGATCCCTTCACCAGCAACAAATCTCCCGGTTGAATTTCCTTCTCCAGAAATTGAGCCGCTTCTTCCGACGACGAAAAGAATTTCAGGCGGTCCCGTGGAATTCCGCCCCTCGCCGCGCCTTCCAGCAATTGAGCAGCGTCGCCTTCAACGCCGATAATCCAGTCAATGGTTCCCGTTGTTGCGGCGTAAGCGCCGGCTTCCCGGTGGAGCTCGGCCGAAGTGGCTCCCAATTCACGCATTTCTCCCGCGGCGAGAATACGGCGGCGAAAACCTGGGGTTGCCGCAAGCAGCGCCATCATTGCCTGGAGCGCAGCCGGACTTGAGTTATAGCTGTCGTTGATCAGTGCCGCTCCGTTCGAAAACTGCAAAAGCTCTCCGCGCATGGCCGGGGGCCGCAATTTCGGCAGCACCGCCCGCGCTTCGGTAATTCCAATTCCCCACACGCTGGCTGCCGCGAGCGACGCCAGGGCGTTCGCAATGACATGACGTCCTGGCAACGCCAACTCCAGACGAACATGGCCTTCCGGGCTAACATAATCAAACGTCGTGCCGAGCGCACCGCGGTCTTCTATGTTCTCCGCTGTAAAGAACGCAGGCCGCTCGATTCCATACGTCAAAACACGGCCCGGCGCGAAAGCTCCAAACGCCGCAACGCGTGGATCGTCTGCATTCAATACCGCGGTGGAATCTTTGCCATTCAAACCTTCGATCAACTCACGTTTTGCGAGTGCGATTTCATCCACGGACGAAAAAAATTCCAGATGCGCCGGTGACACGCGTGTCACCACACCAACATCGGGCCGGGCAATCTCCGCGAGACGCAACAATTCGCCGCGACGCGACATACCCATCTCCAACACCGCCGCTTCATGTGTTTCGTCCAGCCGGAACAGCGTCAGCGGCAGCCCGTATTCATTATTAAAATTTCCTTCCGACTTCAGAACGCGGAACCGCGCGCCAAGCAGTGCCGCCAGGATCTCTTTGGTCGTGGTTTTTCCGACCGACCCCGTGACACCGGCAATTTTGCCGCCCCATGCTTCGCGCACAGCGCGCGCGAATTGTTTGAGCGCGACGAAGGTGTCGTCCACGACGAGGCAGCTCGCGCGAATCGCGTCCGGATATTGCTCCACTTTCGCCGCGGCCACCATGGCTGCGAGTGCGCCGCGTTCCAGTGCACCGGCAACATGATCGTGTCCATCGTGACGCGGTCCGTGGATAGCAATAAACAGCTCGCCGGGACGTACCGAGCGAGAATCAATCGAGACGCCGGCCAGCCGGGCCAGGGGGTCGAGCCCCGCTCCCGTCCGCGCCACCAAAACCTTAGCCACCTGTGCAATCGTCCACCGCATAAATGCCTCAGAGAGTTCGCCTTATGGGCATACCCCAGGGTTTGCTGTGTGCTCACCGGTCGCTGGGCTCCTCCTTTATTAGCTTACTTTGGCGTGTCCCGGCTATTCCGGTACCCCAGCGCCCAAATCCCACAAACAGGAACTGCGCGCTAGGTGCCAAACTCCGCGCCCGCTTTTCCGTCGTCAGAAGCGGGCGCATCAAAGCCGCTTTGGCGCAGCGCCTGCTGCGCGATTCTGCGATCATCCCAGGGAAGCGTCTTGTCGGCGAGCACCTGATAGTCCTCGTGTCCCTTGCCCGCGAGCAGCACGATATCGCCTGCACGCGCTTCATCGAACGCGAGTCCAATGGCTTTCTCGCGGTCCGGTTCGATTAGATATTTTCCGCCGCTCTTTTGCATCCCGACCACAATATCGCTGATGATCTTGAGCGGATCTTCCTGGCGAGGATTGTCATTCGTCAGAATGGTGAGGTCAGAAAGCCGGCCACTGACTTCGCCCATGATCGGGCGTTTGCTGCGGTCTTTGCCGCCGCCACACCCGAAAAGAGTGATTACGCGGCCCTTTGGATTCAGCTCGCGCGCAGTCTTAACCAGATTTTGGAGTGCATCGTCGGTATGCGCAAAATCAACAATGACAAGGAACGGCTGGCCCATGTCCACCCGCTGAAAGCGGCCCGGAACACTTTTCAGCACGCGAATTCCCGCTTCGATGATTTCATTTGAAATGCCGGCAGCTTGAGCCGCACCGATAGCCGCTAAAATGTTGTACACGTTGATGCGGCCGACAAGGGGCGAGGCAATTTGCAGCTTCCCGATGGGAGTTTGCGCGGTGAAGGTCAATCCAGTGAATGCGAGTTGGAACTTTTTAGCACTTATGTCCGCCGAGTCTTCGATGCCATAGGTGAGCGTCTTCTTCGCAAGCCCGGCAAGGCGTTTGCTGTAGGGATCGTCAGCATTCAAGATTGCGGTCTCAGGTGCTCCGGCGCCCGTGCCTTCAAACAGACGACGCTTGGCGGCAAAATAATCATCAAAATTTTTGTGAAAATCCAAGTGGTCGCGCGTCAGATTGGTAAAAACGGCTGACTGAAAGCGGCAGCCCCAAAGGCGATCCATCACAAGTGCGTGCGAACTAGCCTCCAACACGGCGTATTTCCCGCCAACGTCGCGAATTTCCGCGAAGAACCCCTGCAAGTCCAGCGACTCTGGGGTTGTGTTGGGCGCGACGTACTCGCCAAGCGGCGTGTGATATGCAATCGTGCCAAATAAACCGGTTTTTGCTCCCGCTGCGCGAAGAGCAGAATCAATGAGCGAACTGGTCGTGGTCTTTCCATTTGTGCCGGTTACCGCGATCAGTTGCAATGCTTCGGCGGGACGGCCGAAGAAATTCGCTGCCGCGACAGCAAGGCCTTTGCGGCTTTCCGCAACGTGGATCCACACGACATTGGCAGGAAGATCGACCGGTGGCGCGGCTTCGCTGGCGATCGCGATGGCACCGCGCTCGATGGCGTCCCGCACGTACCGGTTGCCGTCTAGGTGGGCTCCCAGTAGGGCAAAAAATAGGTAGCCGGCCGCAACTTTACGCGAGTCGCACGCGATGCCATCAATTTTCAGGCTGTTTGCACCGGACGGCACACTTGCCTCCGTCCGCAAAAATATTTCCGCCAAGGCAAGTGAGCGATTTTTCAGCTGCTGAGTTTTCAGCTTGCGCTCTTCCACCACTTTGCCGCTTTCTGACGCGTTTTTTGGCTCCTGCAAACCCGTGGTCATCGGCGCCTGTTTTTCGCGTTCGATTTTGCAGCTTTCCCCGTGGCCTTCGCCGCTTCCTCAGACGTTCCGAATCGCACGGTGATTTTTGCGCCGCGACGAACTTTGGCGCCGTCTGCCGGCGACTCATCCACGGCAAGTCCGCTGCCAACCAAAACCGGCTCGAGTCCGAGCCTCAAGCACATTTCCGTAACGTCGCGCATCGTCTTGCCGCGGAAGTCTGGAACGGCGATGTCGCCGCCTTCGTCGAGAGCAACCGTTATTGACGGCTTTCGAGGCTCTGGCTGGCTATTTTGCTCCTGCGCCGGCGGCCGATCTCGCTGCGCCGCAAAATCCACTGGCGTGAAATCTTCAAGCGTCGCGCTCTCGTCCGCTTCGGGATGCTTGTAGGCGGCTTGCATCAGCTTCGGACTCAATGGAACATCGCGCGGCACATCCAGGTACGGCAAAACTTGCTCGGCGATCCGCTTGAACACCGGAGCAGCCACCATACCGCCTTCGTGCAGTCCAACAGGCGAGTCGAGCGAAACCAAGATCGTTACAGCAGGATCGTTGATGGGCGCAAATCCGGTGAAGGACGCGATCAGTTGTGTTGGCGAGTAACGTCCGGTCGCCGGATCGATTTTCTGTGCCGAGCCAGTTTTTCCGGCAGCAGTCCAGCCATCCAGTCGCGCGAGCTTTCCTGTCCCGTTGAGCACTACGCCTTCCATCAATCGCCTTAGCGTCGCGGCAGTTTCCGGACGAATTACTTCTTTGGGCTCGACCGGTGCGACCGCACCTGTCAATGACATCGGCTGATCGCCTCTGCGTAATTCCGCAACTACATGCGGCTTATAAAGCGTACCGCCATTTGCGATCGACGACACGGCCGTTACCAACTGCAGCGGCGTTACACCAACCTCTTGTCCCATGGAAATCGATCCAATGGAAACGGGTGTCCAATTCTCAAGCCGGCGCAGCAATCCTCGGCTCTCGCCGGGAAGATCAATGCCGGTTTGCTGGCCAAATCCGAATGCGCGGATATACTCGTAAAATTTCGGCGCGCCAACTCGTATTGCGATCTTGATGGCTCCCACGTCGCTCGACTGCGCCAGAATGTCGGACACCGTTAGCAAGCCGAACGGCTTGTGATCGCGGATGCGGTGGCCGGCAACGTATACTGCCCCATTTTCGCAATTGAACACTTCTTCGGGGCGGATGAGGTTCTGGTCAAATGCCGCAGCAAGTGTAATCAACTTGAACGTCGAGCCCGGCTCGTAAATTGCGCTGACGGCCCGATCCATCCGCGCTTCGTTTTTTACGTCGTTCGGCGAATTCGGATTAAACTTCGGCCAGTTCGCCAGCGCCAGAATCGCTCCGTTGTTCGGATTCTGTACAATCACGGTGCCGGCAAGCGCGTGTGTTTTTGCGATCGCCGCGGCCAGCTCGCGTTCGGCGATGTATTGAACCTTTTCGTCAATCGTCAGGACGACGTTTGCGCCTTGATCCTTCTGGGCCGCGCCGCCGTCAAACCAACGTTGCCGCGCGTCGGCCATCACCACAATTTTTTCGCTTTTCCCGCGAATCGTACTGTCCAGTCCGTACTCGATTCCGCCAAGGCCCTTTTCGTCCAAATCCACGAAGCCCAAAACATGCGAAGCCAGCTCGCGCTTCGGGTAGTAACGCTGATTTTCGCCCTGGAG
>QHYO01000495.1 GCA_003224135.1 Acidobacteriota bacterium
TACAACAGCCACGTCTCGGAAGAAACTTTCTTTACCGTAGCGCAGGAGGTGTGCGGGGTCAAGCAGGGAGTGCAAGGCCCCAATCCGTCCGTAAGGTGCTGCTGACGAGGATGAGGTAGGCTGAATGCGAGTTGATGCGAAGTCAATTCGCTGCGAGAGCCCGCCTTTTGGTCGTTGAGCAAAGCGTGTAGGTTTGTGAGGTCCGTTGGGAAGCCGAGGGACGGCGATTTTGCGAAGCGCTTCCAAAAAGCGCTCTGCAAATCCGTCGATAAGAACCTGCTCCGGGAAACGCTAAGAAGGAAGCGGTAATAATCGGACGGCGTCCATGCACATGGCGAGGCCCTCGAGGGCCGTCCCCAGTCGCAAGCTCAGTTGTCGAGCATGATGCACCAGTCGACCCGGCATATGGAAAATCAAAAAGCGCAGTCGCTTCGGGCGGGCCGTCAATAAGTTTGCTGGCAAAGCCAAGCGCTTCAGCGCGGTGAGCACGTTGTAGGCGATCACCGCCAGCCGCAGCCAGGCGGCATTGGCTCCGAAATATTTCGACGGCAGTACCCCGGCCGCTAAATCATTCTTCATCACATCGTGTACCGCCACTCGATCAGTTTCACCGCTTCCCAATCCCAGATGTTGCTCAGTACGGCAAAATGTCGCACGCTACTGCCGTCGGCAAACAACCCTCCCTGCCGTTGGCGCAGCCGGATGGCGATGTAGCGCAGTGGCTGGCTGTTTTTCGGCTCTGCTTGCTGGTTCGACACGAACACTACTTCGGCGCACTCGCGATCTATACCCGGCTCGGGCTCCCCGTAGGCCTTCCACTCCTTTTCCGGAACTTCCAGAATGGCCTCGCGCAACGCTTCGCTCATCCGCACGCTGATCGCAAAACCAATGCATCCCGGCGGCCCTTCTTCACGTTTCTCGTTCGCCAGCCAGCGCAACAACTCCTTCTCATGGCAGGCCGAATCGCCCCGATAATAGTAGGTTGTCACTGTTTTGGGCAGTGCGGCAAACGCCGCTTTCGCCACCGTCAACGGAGCCATCTGTGCCGGTACGTTTCCATCCCGAAACTCATCGGCCAGCACCGCGTCCATCTCGGCCCACACCGCCAGCATCGGCTGATAGCCTCGCGGCCCTTCGTAGGTGTGCAGGGCTTCTTGTTTGCGGCTCTCGATAATCGTGGTGTCCTGATCCACCGTCCAAATCGCTGGATCAGATCCTGGTTCACTTTCCCTAGCCCCTCCAGCGCTTCACTCTCTGAGGGAATGTACGCAATTTGATCCGGTAGTCGCCGCTGCTTGGCTTGCTGAATCTTTTCTTCTTCATGGAACGCATACCGGAACTTCCGTGCTGCTTCCGGAGAAGGCACTTCGTGCCCGATCAGTTGCCCTAGCCCGGGGTCCGCTCGCAGTCGCTCAAAATCATCCAGGCACTCCCCTCCAGCGGCATTCAGAAGTACGAAGCTCTCGACAAACGTAGCCTCGTCGTAACCCCGTTGGCGCTCCTTCACCACCAGGTGTTGCTTCACACTGCCCGGTAATCCCAGAGAACGAAAGGCTTGCACCACCAGGGGTAAGCCTCCCAGCGCCGTCAGCATCTCTTCGGCTGGCTTGGGATCGAACTCGAACAATAAAGGTGCTTCGGTCGGCGAGGGCTTTTCGATTTTGCGCATGCCCGCCATCGTATGCGAAGGACGCACCTTGCGGGTGAGAATTCGTAGTCTTCGGTTCACACCGCCTACCGACGTTCTATGCTGGCGTACGGCCTCATT
>QHYO01000496.1 GCA_003224135.1 Acidobacteriota bacterium
GGGTGGCCAAGAATAGCGTGAAATCCCGCTTTTTGGCGATTCTGTCGACGCAAGAGATGCGGGAAGGACAAGCGCGGGCTGAAACTACGGCGCTGCCATCGCGAAGAAACAAACGAGTGGTCAGCAGCTCGCCAGCTGAATACAAAGCGGTGCTTTTGCTCGGACCATCTCCGCCCGTTGTGCGCTGGTCCAGGAAGCCCGCGAAAAACTTCTGTATAATTCGAATTGCA
This sequence comes from Acidobacteriota bacterium, assembly GCA_003224135.1. GTDB lineage: Bacteria > Acidobacteriota > Terriglobia > Acidiferrales > UBA7541 > Acidiferrum. Next base: position 231 of record QHYO01000496.1, read on the forward strand.
AGCGCCGAAACGTTCAACGACCGAGGTCCGACTGAATGGCCGTCCAAACGCGCGTGAAGCCTGCCAAAAACGACGCTTTAAGAATTGAGAAGCACGCTGGACTTACCCGAGACACGCTGATTCGGCTGTACCGCACGATGTATCTTTCGCGTAAGCTGGACGACCGCGAGATTCAGCTCAAACGCCAAAACAAAATCTATTTCCAAATTTCGAGTGCAGGACACGAAGCGGTCACCGCGGCAATGGGGCTGCTTTTGCGGCCGGGCGCCGATTGGATGTATCCGTATTACCGCGACCGCGCGCTGTGCCTAATGCTGGGTGTAAGTCCGCTGGAAATGTTGCTGCAATCGGTAGGCGCGGAAGACGATCCAAGTTCGGGTGGGCGACAAATGCCGTCGCACTGGGGGCATCCCAAATTAAACATCGTCAGCAAATCGTCGTGCACCGGGACGCAGTTCGTGCACGCGGTGGGCGCAGCCGAGGCGACCCTTTATTACGATGCGCATCCCAAGGCGCTGGCACAAGCGAAGAAAGCGCCGTTGGGCGAGCTTGCGAAGCACGCATCGGATGAAATTGTTTATGTTTCGGCCGGCGACGGAGCGACGAGCGAAGGTGAATTCTGGGAATCGCTGAACGCGGCATGTGCCAAGAAACTGCCGCTGCTTTATCTGGTGGAAGACAACGGCTATGCCATTTCCGTTCCTGTAGAGGTACAGACGGCCGGCGGAAGCATATCGAAACTGGTGCAGGGATTTCCCGGGCTGCACATTTCCGAATGCGACGGCACCGATCCGCTGACGAGCTACTCCGTTTGTCAGGAAGCCGTGAGTTACTGCCGCGAACGACGCGGTCCAGCGCTGATTCATGCGCATGTGACGCGGCCCTACTCGCACTCCCTCTCGGACGACGAGAAGCTGTACAAGGTACCGGAAGAGCGTGAAGCGGAGGCGCACCGGGATCCACTATCGAAGTTCGCGCTATTTCTGGTGCGCGAAGGAGTGCTGGATCAGAAGCAGATCGAATCGCTTGAAGCCCAGGTGGACCACGAAGTCCGTCAAGCGGCGGACGCGGCGCTGGCAGCCGAGCCGCCGTCGGTAGAATCGGTTCTCGCGAACGTGTATTCGCCTGACGTGGACCCAACCTCCACAGCGTTCGAATCGGAAGTTCATCTGCATGGCGCGCCCAAGACGATGGTAGAGATGGTGGCCGCAACGCTGAACGACGAGATGTCGCATGACGAGCGCATCACGGTGTTTGGAGAAGACGTGGCGGACGCGAGCCGCGAAGAAAATTTGAAAGAAGTGAAAGGGAAGGGCGGCGTTTTCAAGGCGACCGCGGGATTGCAACGGAGGTACGGTTCGACGCGGGTGTTCAACACGCCACTGGCGGAAGCCTCCATTATCGGGCGTGCGATTGGCATGGCGACGCGCGGACTGAAGCCAGTGCCTGAGATTCAATTCTTCGATTACATCTGGCCCGCGATGATGCAGATTCGTGACGAATTGTGCGTGCTGCGCTGGCGTTCGAATGGCGGATTTAAATGTCCGATGGTGGTGCGCGTTGCGATCGGCGGGTACCTGACCGGCGGCGCTGTGTATCACAGCCAAAGCGGTGAATCGATTTTCACGCATTGCCCGGGACTGCGCGTGGTGATGCCATCAACGGCCCTTGATGTGGCGGGGCTTTTGCGAACCGCTATTCGTTGCGATGATCCGGTGATGTTTCTCGAGCACAAGCACCTGTACCGGCAGCCGTACAACCGCTCGGAATATCCCGGGCCGGACTTCACGATTCCGTTCGCCAGAGCGCGGGTCGTAAAAGAAGGCACAGACGTGAGCATCATTACATACGGCGCCTTTGTCCACCGCGCGGAAGTTGCAGCGGCGCATTTAGAGCGTGAGGGAATTTCCGCGGAGATCGTGGATTTGCGATCACTTTCGCCGTATGACTGGGACGGGATTTGCGCGTCGGTACGCAAAACGCATCGCGTGATTGTTGCGTATGAGGACATGTTGAGCTGGGGCTACGGAGCGGAACTTGCCGCGCGTATTGCCGACGAATTATTTGACCAACTGGATGCGCCAGTGCGGCGGATTGCGGCTTTGGATACGTTCTGCGCGTACCAGCCGCGACTTGAAGATGCAATTTTGCCGCAATCGGATACTGTGATTGTGACCGTGAAGAAGTTGCTGGATTACTGACCTCCAGCAAAAATCTGCCTGCGATTTCACGCGATTCTGCCCAGGCCGGCGTGCGCCGACTCCTGAGGAAACTTTTTCACTCATTTAGGCGTATATTCCTGTAGAGCGGGGCAGTAGCCTGCTTGCGGGAGGCCGGAAATGGTTTGTAATAGCTGCCAGCGGAATATCGCGGATGGCTCACGATTTTGTTACAACTGCGGTGCAAGGCAGGTGGTCACTGGCGCGCCAGATGTGGCAGCGGTGACGGGCGGGCCTAAGCGGCTCATGCGGTCGAGCACAGATAAGAAACTTGGCGGTGTGTGCGCGGGTCTGGCGGAGTATTTTGATATGGATGTGACGCTTGTCCGCGTACTGTGGCTTTTGGTTGTCTTGTGCGGCGGTACAGGAATTTTGCTGTACGTGATTTTGTGGCTGGTGCTACCTCTTGCGCCGCCGCAGGTCGCGGTGACTCAGCCGCAGGGACCGATCGTTACTCAGACCGGTAGCTGAGGCCACTACTTTTTGGAAGGCTTGGCGGCGCGGGAACGGTGCGCGTCGCCAAACAGGAGATGATCCACTGAAGCGGCGCCCGCGCCGACCGTGGCAAGCGCAAGGGAGGCTGCGCAGAGCGCCAGCGGGAATTCATATTCGTGCACGGCCATGATTCCGTGGACGCTGTGAACCTTCACAATCGCGACGAACATTTCAATCGCTAGTAACAAAGCCGCGCCCCGCACAAAGAGTCCGAGGACCAGAAGCAAACCTCCAAACGTTTCCAATACCGCGGCGACATAGACCAATTGAGCCGGCAATCCGTGCTGCACAAACATCGCCTGCATCCCGCTGCCGGCGTGAGTGAGCTTGGGAAAGCCGTGCGTAAAGAAGATTACGCCGAGAGCGGCGCGGAGGAGCAGTAGGCCAAGCGGCTGCAACGAATTCAGAAATTTCAAACAAACCTCCGCTCCAGGCAGATGTGGGTTCAAGAGATGATGCGCGTGCATTCTAGCAGAACGCAGTTTTATCGATGCGCGCCCGTGTGACCTCACATATCAGGTAGAATTTAAGGCCCATCTGAATTGCGCGCAATGACAGGCGCACATTCTGAGTGTGTCGGGAGTGGACAAGCACGGAATCGTGCGGAACATCGAATGAAGAAGAAACTTCTGATAGCCGTGCCGTTGTTAGTGCTGGTGACTGTGACGGCTTGGTTTTTTCGACCCAAGCGTGAGTTGCTTGGGGAAGCGTATATAAGCGAAAAGAGTGTGACGCTGTGGAGCGGCGTGGCGCAGGTACGCGAGCCGATAGGCTTCTTGCGGCACGGTGATCGTGTGGATACCCTGGCCAAGCGAAATGATTTCGTGAAGGTGCGTACGTCTTCGGGTACGGAGGGCTGGGTCGACGGGCGGTTGCTGATGGATCCGACGCTGTGGCAACGCTCTGAAGCACTGTTAAAGCGTGCTGAGTCGCTGCCAGTGCAGGGAAGCGGGCGAACAAAGGTCGCCACAAATCTGCGCGTGGAGCCGGGACGCACTGCACCACGGCTTTACCAATTTGGACGTGGAGTCCCCGTGGAGATTCTGGCGCGCGCATCGGCGGACGTCGTGCAAGCAGGAGACGAGAAGGACTCAAGCGAACCGCAAGGCACAAAAAAAGAAGATTGGTTTTTGGTTCGAGGTGTCGCATCGCGCCCGGCAAGTGAGACGACGGCTCGTTCGCCCGTGCCGCCGGCGATCACGCAACCCGGTGATCAGGGCGTACCCATCGCGGGCTGGGTAATTGCACGGTTTCTGGAATTGGACGTGCCGGACGCGGTTCGCGAAGGCGCAAACGCGTCAAATCTGCGTCCGATCGCGTGGTTTGAACTGAACCATGTGGACGATCCCTCGGGAAAGAAAGCTCAGTATCTGCTGGCTGCGACGCGCGGATCAGAAGGACAGTCGTGCGATTTTTCGGTGTTGCGCGTATTTACCTGGAACGGTAAAAAGTCGCGTTACGAAACGGCGTTCATTGAAAACAATTTGTGCGGAAAATTGCCCATTCAAACGGACAGATCGGCAAGTGGCCAGCCGGAATTCCGCTTCCTCAATGCGGATGACCCGCAGCATGAGCGCGTGTACCGGCTGATACAGACGGTCGTGCGGCGGATTCGAGACGGCGAGGTAGTGTCACCCCGTGCCAGGCCGGTGCCGCGGAGAAACAAGTAGAGAAAGTGGCGCGAAGTGGGTCGCGTACGGGAAAGGCAAACGGCTTTAAGGCTGGAACACTAGAGTCCTCGTGACACGAAGAGGTTCAATCCTGTGACACTGCACATCAACGAATCGGAAGTCAAAAGCATCTTTACGATGCCGCGTGCGATTGAAGCGGTCGAGGCCATCTCAAAGCGGCAGGCTGCGGGCGAAGTGCTGGTGCATCCGCGGCGACGATTCGAACTGCCGGATGGCGCATTTTTTCACCATATGGCGGCTGCCGATGTTCCAGGTGGGTTTGTGGCGACCAAGCAATATACGTACGTCGGCGGGAGGTTAAAATTCTTGGTGAGCCTCTTTTCCACGAAAAATGGCGATCTGCTGTCATTGATCGAAGCAGATATCCTTGGTCAGATGAGAACGGGAGCCGCTTCGGGTGTGGCCACGAAATACCTGGCACGAAAGGACGCAGTTACGGCGGGAATTGTCGGCACAGGCCTGCAAGCCAGGACGCAACTCGAAGCCATTGCCGCGGTCCGGGAATTGAAAAGCGTCAAAGTCTATGGCCGGGATACCGAGCGGCGCGAAAAGTTTGCGAGCGAGACGTCCGCGCGCTTTGGCATTTCTGTGAAAGCAGTAACGACGGCGACAGAGGCTACGGCGGACGTCTCGATCATTTGCACTGCGACAACGGCCAACCAGCCTGTGGTGAGCGGCGAAGGCGTCTCTCCGGGAGCGCATATCAATGCTATCGGCGCAAATCATATGAAGAAACGCGAACTGGACGCGGTGACCGTGGCCAGATGCAGCAGGATTTACGTCGATTCGATCGAGCAATCGCGCCAGGAAGCCGGTGACCTGGTTCTTGGCTTTGCGGGGCACGAACAGCGCTGGGATACCGTCCGTGAATTGTCGTCTCTCGTGGCAGGGATATGCCCCGGCCGGACCGACGATTCGCAGATCACGCTCTTTAAATCCAATGGAATTGCCGCCTGGGACCTGGCTGCCGCCATATGCGTCTACCGCTTGGCGCAAGAACAAAAGCTGGGGCGGGCATTGTCTTTTTGGCAGTCCAGCTAGAACACTTCCTGCGAAGTCGAAGCAGTCGCGTTATCCTATTTCAGAAGACGCGCTCGACATGAAGACACTGCCAGACCACCTCCGCAAGGGAATGAAACTCGTTATTGTCGGATGCAATCCGACGGAATCGTCCGTGCGCACCGGGCATTACTATTCGGGGCGAGGCAATCCTTTTTGGCCGGTGCTGTTTGAAACGGGCGTAATTCCTGAGCCCCTTGAGTACCGCGATGACAAACGAATCATTGAATTTGCGATTGGGTTAACGGACCTGGTGAAGCGCCCCACGCGAACGGTTGAAGAACTCACACGAGAGGATTATGCCGAAGGAAGAATCGTGCTGTCGCAGAAGCTCGGCGAGTACGCGCCGCATGTCATCGCGTTCAACGGAAGAAGCGTTTACGAACAGTTCGCGCAACGGCGCGCGAAATTGGGTCTGCAGAAGGAACCGTTGTACGGCGCAAAGGTGTATGTGCTGCCGGCGACGGACTCCCAACATTCGCAAAATCCGAAAGATCGTGTGTTGCACTTTCGAAAGCTTGCCGCGCTCATCAGAAAAGTGGAAGATTCCCGGGATGCGAAGCCTCTCTAGCCGGTCGCGCCCACTGCGAAGGATCCCATGAACAATCCTCCCACTGCGGCTACAGCAAGCCCAGTTCTGCTAGAAACCATCGAAAACGGCGTTGCGCTTCTGGTGATGAACCGGCCAGACAAGCTCAATTCGCTGAACAACGAGCTCGCGACGGCGCTGAATCAGGCGTTTGAGCGAGTTGGCAAAAACGACTCGGTGCGTGTAGTGGTGCTTACCGGTGCCGGGCGCGCTTTTTGCGCAGGCGGCGATTTG
>QHYO01000497.1 GCA_003224135.1 Acidobacteriota bacterium
AGCCTGCTCAATCGTGATCGGTTGCTTTTCCTTGTTTTCAATGCTCGCCGAACGTGCCAGGATGCCGCTCTCGGGATCAATCGAGTAACGCAGCGTCACATAGACCTCACGCGAAATATCCTTCAGCAGCACATCGAGTGATTGCGGACCATTCGGCGAAGCCCGCACGAAATGCAGCACCAGATCGCGATTGCCATCCGCAAAACTGACCTTCAACGCCGGCTCTGTAAACAATCCCGCGCCCCACCCTGCGTATTCCTGCGGCGTCGTGGTGTACGGCGAATCGAACGAAGCCGCCTCCGGATTTGAATGCGCGGCTGGTACGCTGTCACGCTCCCCAATCCGCCCGCCCCAATAGAGTGTCTGCAGCTCCCCGCGCTCATTCACTCCGAACGCGTAGGTCGCATTGCCGCCATCAAGACGGAAGACCTGCGCAGTCTGGTCCATCGTTTGCGGCGCAGCTGGTACCGCGTTTTGGGCCATAGCAGAACCGGCGGCTAACAGTGTCAGCAAACGCGAGTCAGAAAAAATCGAAGAGACACACATTTTCAAAGAGAATTTCATAGTCGCCGTATGCTAGCACTCGCTGAGCGTGGTTGTCCCGCTCGGGGCACGGGCGGCGAGACAGTTGGCCTAAGGCCTGCTGGGCCGTGTTGTTGAGTCCTTCGCTTCAGCTTTTTACATGCGCTTCGGCGCGGCCCTGATCATGCAGCAGCGATTCTTCCAACTGAGCCAGAACATCATCGGAGACGTGGATATCCCAACTCTTCCTCTCGAAAGCATGGAAGGGAACATTTCCCTCGACAGCCAGTACACCGTCGCTTTTTTATTTCTGCGGTAACAGTACAATCGTCATGAGCGCAGCGCAGCAGTCCGCCGAACGAGCAATTGGGTCAGTTTGAGGGAGCCATCGATACGGCCTGAACCTCGGCCATGATTCTTCTAGGCCTTCCGTATTCGGCGAATAGCGAAGAAGGGAGCAGTTTCGGGGCCATCGCGGATCAAATACCGACGTTTTTGACGCCACCGCACCAGGCGAAAGGGGTTCCCTCCCCGGGCATCTCGCGCACCTCTGCTCCGTGCGCTTGCAAGAATTTGGCGATCCGATCGGCGCTGATGGCTGCGCCCCGCCAACTCCTGCCGGCGACCGCGGGATCAAATCCGAGTAGCGCCGCTGTCTTGCGACTGAGGGACAGGAGCCGCATCGACCAGAACAGATCCACCAATCCCCAAGCCAAACGTCCCCGTGTATTCATGGTCGGTTTATGGCTGCCGTTGAACAACACGCGCAGCATTTCGCGAATGCAGGAAAGTACTAGATCCTGGGTCGGAAAGTGCTGGAGCACCAAATAGCTGAAAAAAAAGTCTGTAGAGTCATTTGCTCGGCGAGGTCCGTACCACTCAAACGCAGCCAAAGTGCGTTATTGGTTTGTGAATGGATCTCCCGCGCTCGCCGAAGCATTTCTTCTGACAGATCGAGGGCGAGAACGCGGTCATATCGTCGTGCAAAACTTGGTGTCATTCTCCCCGCGCCGCAGCCGAGTTCCGCCATGACTTTACCAGTGGTTGGAATTCCACAACGCTTAAGCACTGGATCAACAAGCCGGAGATAGTCTTCTTCGCCCGACGCAAGGAAAGAGTCGAGGTCCCATTCTTTCCGCCACGAAGCAATGTAGTGAAACGCGTTCTTCCGTGCGCGGTCGTCCCAGTCTCGCCTCATGGCTTCAGCTTTGTTCATGGCAATATTCCGATCCTAGTTTGAATTGTTACGATGTTTCGGCTGAGATAAATAGGGCAAACTACCAGCGACGAGCTGATGGAAGCTGTGACTGGAATTTCCATTGTGATTTCCCGGTCCCACCTACAACCTACACCGACCTCTCTCAACATGCAAAGCTGTCTCCGCCGGTCACTTTGTTCGGAGTTTTGGATTCCCGCAAGTGCGAGTGGGAATCAATCCCAGGTCTAGGGAATTCAATTCTGGTTCGATCTGAATCATTCCAGGAGTTCTGAAATCGTCCTCTGGGGCGAGCGTTCCCAAGCGCCTGAAGCGACGAGATTGCGCCTGGGAGCGTTCGTTTCGCCTCACCGTCCTTCGGGCTGGACGTAATCCTTATCCAAGGAATACGACGTGACGCTGGGATCAAGAATCAACACGCGTCTTACTGAGGGGGACGTATTCAGATATTCGAAGCTCTTCAGATAGGGAATGTCTCGGTTTCGTTCTTCCTGCGCGTATTTCGACGAAAAAAGCACGCGTACGCCTTCAGGCCAGTACTTGCCAGGCATGAACATCCCAGGCAACCTGAGGGTTGCTGTTTATTCGAGATGCGTTTTCACGCGGCTTTCCAGTCAAGCTTTCCTAGGCGGGTCGAGCGCCAGGTCTTCGCCTGTTAAATGCAGGTAGTCCTGAAGTACGGACACCACGAGCCCATGGTCTTCGCGTTCTGGCAGGCCAGAAACGGTGATCGTGCCGACGCATCCTGTTCCCGCGACGAAAATCGGGAAGCAGCCGCCATGAGTCGAATAGTCCTTCAAATCGAGGCCAGTCCTGCCCTGTAGAGTCGTGTTGGCGCGCTCATGCTTCAACCCAATGGCGTACGAACTGCGGTGATAGCGCATCACAACGTTTCGCTTGCGGCGAATCCACTCCAGATTGTCCGGCGTGGTTCCTGCCATGGCGTGCGAAAAAAGAGGAAACCCGTGCAGTTGGATGTCAATGGCCACTGCGGCTTGAGTTTTTTCCGCGGCCGCTTTCAGAGCGCAACCCACAGCCCATGCCACTCCTGAATCGAAATGCTTGAATTGCAGTCGTCTCTCCTGCAGCGCAATCTTTTCAAGATCCTGATCGATGCTCATGAAGTTTTCCCACGCGAAGCAAGAAATCATATCTTAGCGCGGACGTGGTGTCGCTTTTCAAACGCCCGAGAAGCTGAATCATCAGAGCACATCGCCATCGTAACCCGAGATAGATTAGGTTTTTGCGCTTCGCGTTTGTTACGATGCAGCGCCATGAGCGCCGAAGCGCAAGACCAGCTGCCATCGACAGCAATCCCGCAACAGAGCGAACCGCTGGACATCGCCAAACGCGAAGCTGGTCTGCACAAACGCCTCTCGCAGCGCCAGGTCGCGATGATCGGGCTCGGCTGCACCATCGGCACAGGACTTTTCCTCGGCAGCGCCATTAGCGTGAAGCTCGCCGGTCCAGCAGTTCTTCTCAGCTTCGCAGCAGGAGCAGTCATTGCCCTCACGGTGATGTGGGCGCTGGCGGAAATGGCGGTCGAGCATCCCGCCGCCGGCTCATTCGGCCTGTATGCGGAAATGTATTTGCACCCGTGGGCGGGCTTCGCCGTGCGCTATACCTACTGGCTTTGTCTGGTCATGGTTGTTGGCAGTGAAGTTGTCGCCGCCGCCATCTATTGCGAGTTCTGGTTTCCCAGCGCGCCCGCATGGATCTGGATCGCCGGATTTTCCACTCTTCTTATTCTCGTGAACACGCTGAGCATAGAAAATTTTGGCTCCATCGAGTACTGGTTCGCGATGATCAAGGTGGTCACCATCGTTGCATTCCTGATTCTGGGCGCGATGCTTCTCTTTGGCTTGGGTTTTCCTCGCATCGGCCTCACCCATTTCACAGCGCATGGCGGATTTTCACCACACGGTTGGCGCGGCGTCGGGCTCGGCGTGGTGATGGCCATCTTCAGCTATCTCGGACTGGAAATTGTGGGCGTCACCGCCGGCGAAGCCGCCGATCCCAAAAAAGCGGTTCCGCGCGCCCTCCGTCGTACTCTGGGTTATCTCGCTCTTTTCTATCTCGGCGGATTGGCGCTCGTCGTGGGCATCGTTCCGTGGACGGAGATCGGACTCGGCGAAAGCCCGTTCGTGCGTGTCTTCGAACGCGTTGGCATTCCCGCGGCAAGTCATGTCATGAATTTTGTCGTTCTTTCTGCAGCGCTCTCGAGCGCCTTGTGCAATCTGTACTTCACCGCGCGCATGCTCTTTTCGCCGGTTCCGGCGGTCCTCGCCTCCAGCCTCGGGATGGCCCTCGCTCTCGTCCTGGCTCAGATTTTCCAGCGAACTGCTTTTGTGTTTCTCATCGGTGTTGCTTTCTTCGGCGGTCCCTTTATTTGGCTCATGACGCTCGCCACTCACATCGCCTTTCGCCTGCGCATCGTGAAAGAAAATCGCACCATCGCTCGCATCGCGCCGCTAGGAATCTGGAGCTCGATTTTCGGCATTCTCGCGCTGCTGGCGGTACTCGTTTCCACCTGGTGGATCCCGGACTTCCACGTCGCTCTTCTTTCCGGCCCGCCGTGGCTCGTCTTCCTTACCGTGTGTTACTTTATTTGGCGAAAGTTTCAGCCCCCCAAGTCTGCTGCGGGAGCCGCACCTCATGGATGAACTGCTCAACTGGCGCGGTGAATTCCCGATCCTGGATCGCACAACATATTTGATCAGCAACTCGCTCGGCGC
>QHYO01000501.1 GCA_003224135.1 Acidobacteriota bacterium
AAATGGGCCCGCTGCTGTGCTAATTTACAGGCTCCGCGTTTCGCGAGGGTCCATATGCCGAAGGCCAAGGTGTTCATAACTCATCCACTCTATCCCGGTGCGCGAAACCTTTTGCAGAGTTGTTGCGAATGTGAATTTTGGAGCAAACAGGAACGCCCACAGCGTGAAGAATTTCTCGGCCGCTTGAAAGATAAGAATGGTTTGGTTTGTCTCTTGACCGAGCGCGTTGGTGACGATGTACTCCGGGCCGCTCCAAAGCTTCGTATCGTGGCCAACGTTGCGGTTGGCTATGACAACGTTGATTTACCAGCGTGTACCAAGCGCGCAGTAGTGGTAACGAACACTCCCGGCGTGCTCGACGAAACTACTGCCGATTTTGCGTGGGCATTGCTCCTCGCCGTCGCGCGCAGAGTTGTGGAAGCCGACCAGTACGTACGGGCGGGAAATTGGCAAGGCTTTGACTTTGATCAATTCTGCGGCACCGACGTCTGGGGCAAGACCCTGGGCATAGTCGGATTCGGCCGGATTGGGCGCGCCGTCGCGCGCCGCTCCGCTGGGTTTGGTATGAAAGTGATTTACAACAGCAAGACGCGCGCGTCTGACGAAATCGAGAAAGAGTTTCGCGCGGAATATCGGGACCTGAATGCGTTGCTGGCGGAATCGGATTTTGTCACTCTGCATGTGCCGCTCAATGGAAATACGCGGCAAATGTTTGACGCACCAAAATTGTTTCGCATGAAACCCACCGCGTATTTGATCAACACTTCGCGCGGCCCTGTTGTGGACGAAGCGGCTTTGGTGCACGCACTCGAATCAAAGAAAATTGCGGGAGCGGGATTGGACGTATTTGAACAGGAGCCGTTTGTTCATCCCGGACTAAAGCGCCCCAACGTCGTTCTAGCGCCGCACCTGGGCTCCGCTTCGAATGAGACGCGCGCGAAAATGGCGACGACTGCTGCACAAAACGCTGTCGCGTTCTTTCAGGGGCAGCGCCCGCCGAATATGCTGAATCCCGAAGCGTTCAAGAACGGCTGAAGCGCGCATTGATTGGCGATCAAATGGACGGAAAGCAACTCGCGCGGCAAATCTTCCTGCGAACGCTTGATGCGCTGAACGTTCCCACTTCTATCTCGCGGTGCGTCAGCTGTGCGGAGCGCGTACTGCGCTGTGGTGACGTTGAATACGATCTTCACCACGTTTCCGATCTCCGCGTCATCGCAGCTGGCAAAGCTGCTTACGGCATGCTCGACGGACTTACAAGTGTTCTTCCGGCCGGCCTCACTATCAAAGGAATCGTTTCCGCTCCAGGATCGCCAAAGACTCACCATCCTGGCCTGCGCTATTTTTCCGGCGGGCATCCCACTCCCAACGAACAGAGCCTGCTTGCCGGTGAAGCTGCGCTCGATCTCTTGCGCGGCTGCTCGGTCGAAACGCTGGTGATTGTTCTACTTTCCGGCGGCGGCTCGTCGCTCGTGGAGTTGCCGTTACTGCGCACACTCTCCCTCTCCGACGTGCAGCAATTGCATCGCGCCCTGGTGAACTGCGGGGCTTCCATCGCCGAAATTAACACCATCCGCAAGCATATTTCTGCTGTCAAAGGTGGCAGGCTTGCGCAGGCGGCCGCTCCCGCAAGCGTGATCGCGCTTGCTATCAGCGATGTTCCCGTCGGAAAAGAATCAGCGCTTGCTTCCGGACCGACCCTGCCGGATCCGACTACTCGTGACGATGTTGCGCGAATCTTCGCAAGATATGACCTACGCAATCTTCTCCCGCAGCCGCTGATCGCCTGGATTGAAAGTGCGCAAATGCCGGAAACTCCGAAAGCCGGCGACCCCGTATTCGAACGCGCTCAGTTTCAACTCGTCCTCGGGATGCATGAATTGTTTCACGCGGCTCATCGCATCGCGGAATCCCAGGATTGTCTCGCATTTTGCGATAACTCAACCGATGATTGGCCGGTTGAAAAAGCCGCGGATTTCCTTCTCGCTCAACTCGAAGAGCTGCGCGCGGCGAATCCGCGGCAACCCGTTGCCTTGATTGCGGATGGCGAATTGAGTTCCACTGTGACAGGAGACGGCCTCGGTGGACGCAACTCCGCGTTCGTTCTCGCTTGCGTGCGGAAAATTGCCCGAAAGCGAATCGTCGTGCTGAGCGCCGGAACCGACGGAGTCGACGGCAACAGTCCAGCTGCCGGCGCTGTTGCGGACGGCAACACGCTTTCTCGTGCTTCGGCTGCGGGACTCGATCCCAATGAGTTTTATCGCCAAAGCGACTCGTTCAGTTTTTTCGATGTACTCGGCGACGCAATCGCAACCGGGCCAACAGGAAACAATCTGCGGGACATGCGCCTGCTCATCGCGTTAATTTGATAATCGCTCTTCGGCTACCGGCAAGAGGCGCCGCCATTGGCCGCTCCTCTTTTTTATTTGCGGTTTTATTCGTGGCGAGCCGCTACTTCTTCGGCGGCAGCCGCTCTTCGATGCTCTTGAGCCGCTCACTCATCTGTTGAAGCATTTTTTCCACGCGGTCCAGCCGCTCGGCCACTGCCTGATCGCCTTCGCCGCTCTGTCCGCCTTCTTTTGCTTCGCCGCCTTCTGGTCTTTTGCCTGGCCCCTGCTTCAGCCGCGCGATTTGACCCTTAATCATTGGCGCCATCTCAATGCTTAAGTCATTGCTCTTCAGCAGTGACTCGAGTGCCGGAATTGCCGTCGCATCGCCACGTTCACCTAATGCAAAGATCGCCGAGAAACGTAGTGAAGCATGTGGTTCCGTCAAATAGCCGGCGATCTGTTGCGTGATTTGTTTGTCGTCTTTTTGCAGCCGCGCGAGGCTTGAGATCGCAGCCTGCCTCGTATCGATCGGTTTGCCGGGGACCACCCATTCTTTCAACATCGGAACGGCCTTGTCGTCGCCCAACGGCCCCATCGATCGCAAAGCTGCGTTCCGCAAAAAGCCATCAGGTGAATCCGCCGCGACCGCCGCGTTCAGTGTTGCCAGCGCGTTTGGCGCTTTGATTTTGCCCAACGCTTGCAATGCCGCGCCGCGTGCGCGGAAAGACTTGTCGTCCTTTGCCACGGCCTCCAGCCTCGCGGCAACTTCCGCATTGTCTTTGAAGTTTCCGAGTGCGGCTACAACGTGGTTCCTGACCCACGGCTCGGCCGCCACATGCAATGCTTCGAGCAACTGTTTTGCAGCGGCGAGCGTCTTGCGCTCACCGAGTGAGTCCGCAGCTGTCGCGCGCACTCCCCACGCCTTGTCATTGCGCAAGGTCTCGCCCAACACCGCGTCCACGTCGGCATCATCTTTCAGCTTGGCCAGAGCCTCTGCCGCATCGGCGCGATCGGCAAGATCGCCCGCACTTTTCAATTGGTAGAGCCACTCCTTCTTTTCTTTGTGGAACTCCGCTGACTTCAAGATGTGTCCGCCCTTGTCAAACAGCACCATTACAGGCGCACTATCCGCCGGCAAAGCAAAGGCCTCTTCAGCTTTCGAAACCGTGATGGGGTAGCTTTTCGCTCCAGACGCAGTTGTAATTTCCACCTCGGTCGGAATCCTGAACAGACCAATCCGGCCTTCGAGTTTCTGCGTCTGCTTTACTTTGAACGTCACCTGGTGCTTCCCGTCGTCATATGCGTAGCTCAAATCAAACTTCGGCGCTCCCGCGCCATACACCCATTGCGCGAAAAACTGGTCGACATTAGTGTGCGTTTCCTCTTCGATCGCTTTCGCCAGATCCGCACTGACCACGTTCTTCCCGCGATTTGCTTCCAAATAGTGCTTCAGCCCGCGATAGAATGCGTCTTCTCCCAGCTGATGGCGCAGCATATCCAGCACCAGCCCACCCTTGCCATATGCATTGCCATCAAATTCGCTTGAATCGTCAAAATCGTGCCGCACGATCGGCTTGGCCCACAAATTTGCCTGTTCGAACCACTCCCGAATGTTGCTCCAGCGTTCGTACTCAGATTGTTCCTTCGGAAAGTAGCTCTCGGTCCAAATCGTCTCCATGAACGTTGCAAAACCTTCATTGAGCCAGATATTTCCCCAGTCTTTGCAGGTCACCAAGTCTCCAAACCATTGATGTCCCAGTTCGTGCGAAATCAGAGGATCCTGCCCCGTCGCGTATTCCGGTGCTAGAGCCGGGTGAACCAGCGAAGAACTCGTGTTCGTCGTCGCGCTGGAATTCTCCATTCCGCCGGCGACGAAATCATCCACCATCACCTGCGCGTATTTTTCCCACGCATAGTCGACGCCCAGCTTCTTGCTGAAGAGTTCCAGCATTTGTGGGGTTCGGCCGTAGTTAATTTTTAGCCGGTCGCCACGTCCCTTCGGTGCGTAGTACGTCACCGGTTTGCCCCGCCACGTATCTTTCATTTCGTCGAATTCACCCGCGACCACCGTTATCAGATACGTCGAGCTCGGCAGGCTTTCCTGCCACGTCCATGTTTTCATCGCATTGCCCGCATCTTTCACGCCCATCAACTTCCCGTTTGCCACGGTCAGCCACGTTGCAGGCACGGTCAGAATCGTCTCCGTTGTCAGCCGGTCATTGGGATAGTCATAGGTCGGCAGGTAGTAACGCGTGTCTTCGGATTCGCCTTGCGTCCAGATTTGCTTTGGCCGATCCGGATAATCTTTGTCCGGCAGAATGAAGTACGCGCCTTTCGACGTCTTTCCTTCGTACTTGATCTCGACTTCGAATTTCTCGCCCTTCCTTGCCACACTTGGCAGCGGCACAATCAGCTTCTTGTCGGTTGTCTCGAATTTCGCCGCGCCTTTATTCAGGGTCACACTTTGAATCGTCAGCCCTACCGAATCAAACACCAGGCTCTTGGTGTCGTCTTTCAGGACGGAAATCGTGTGCGTCACATCGCCGATAACCTTTTTCTGTTCGACGTCAAATTTCAAAGCAATTTTCGAGTGTTGCAGATCGTAGTCCTTGCTTCGCGCAAACGGCTCGTCCGCGCTGGCAGGCGCGGCTGCCAAAATCACGGCAACGACCGCGTTCAACAACAGTCCTCGGGCCCGCAAGGCGCACCGCCACCGCGCGTGTCGCAACACTGTCTTCATTCCTTTTTTCTCCTGATCTTTTGATTGTTTCATGGATTCTGCCGGATCGCATGCCCAGCAGCTTCCAACACTTGCGTTGCTTCCTGAAGATCTTCGTTGGATACCAGCAGGTAATCAGTGTCGTACGTCGATACCGCAAATACACTGATCCCCGCGTTTGCGAGCGGCGCTGCAACCGAAGCCAACACGCCCGTCAGAGTGAATCCCAGCGTCCCTTCAATCTGCATCAGCCGCCGGTTCCTCTCGGCATGCACATGTACCGGCACCATCGCTTCTTCACAAACAATGGAAAGCTCTCTCGCGGTTCGGGTGACCGAAAGGAATCGCGCTCCTAGAGCCCACTCGGGCACAGGTACTTCCGGCTCGAGGCGGCAAATCCCATAAATTTCCTGGTAGACAACGATCGTGAGCTGGTGGTCCATTCATCCTGTGCTTGCGCCCCGCGAAAACAACCGGCGGCAGCACATCGAATTCAACTAGCGCTGGTCTTGATCTCACACGGAGCCTACCCGTTCGCCGCATTTCATTCAAGCCCAGCCCCGCGGTTCCAACCAGTGTTGACTGCACTGCTCCGCAATCGATTCCCTGTTTAGACGGCTCACCGCCTGAATTGGTAACTAGGAGGATTTGAGACGCGCTGACGGCTTTGTGTCCCACAGTTCATTGGAAAGGAAGCAGTTATAGAAATTGGGCTCGTCGAGCCCGTTGCGTGCGCTTCATCTCAACCTACCGCGGGGCGTCCCTAGACCAATTCGCGTCCCATTCGTCTATACCTCAGGAGCTACGGAACCTTTCGTCGATGTTCGCCGTATCTTTCTGTGACAAGCAATCGCTGCGGGGGTCCTCTGTATGTCGAGCAACACAAATGGCTTAGCAAATGGCAAAAACGGCAAGAAGCGCCGCCGGCGCATCATCTGGGGAGCCATAGCACTGGTAGTCCTGCTTGGTGCGGGATTCGGCGTCAAGGCTGCCCTCAGTCCAAGCCACGAAATCGATCCATCCAAGATCGCCACCGTCGAGCGCGGCGATCTCGCGCGCGTAGTCGTCGCCACCGGAAAAATCCAGCCTCTGTCGAAAGCTGAGATCAAATCTAAGGCCAGTGGTATCGTCAAAAAGATCTACGTCGACTATGGTGATCGCGTGAAAGCCGGGCAGATCCTCGCCGAACTCGACAAAATTCAGCTCGAAGCGGTTGTTCGCGAGTCGCGTGCAAATCTGGAAGCCGCCACCGCCGCAAAAGAGTCGGCACAAGCTTCTCTGGAGCGCAACAAGGTCGATGCGGAAGGCCCCGACGTCCCTTTTCTCAAACTCAATATGGCACGAGCTGAGCAGATGCTCAAAGACGGTGTCATGTCCAAAAGCGTAGTCGAAGACGCTCAGAAAAATTATCAACTGGCCCTGAACAAACAGATGAGCGCGCAACGCAATCTCGCCGTTTCCCGCGCGGAAATCGCCAAAGCTGAAGCCCAGCAAGCCCAGGCTCAAGCTTCGCTTGATAACGCTCTCGAAGATCTGCGCAATTCCACCATCGTCAGCCCCATCGATGGTCTGGTCTTGTCTCGTGACGTGAACGTCGGCGATGCCGTCAGCTCTATTCTGATCCTCGGCTCGCAGGCCACGCCCATCATGACGCTCGGCGACGTCAGCGAAGTCTATGTACAAGGCAAGGTCGACGAGGCCGATATCGGCAAAGTTTATTTGAATCAGCCCGCGCGCATCGTGGTCGAATCCTTCAAGGACAAGAAATTCGAAGGCAAGGTCACCAAAATTTCTCCGCAAGGCAAGGAAAAGGACAACGTCACTACGTTTGAAGTCCGCGTGTCCATTTCCAATCCCGGTGGTGAGCTAAAAGCCAATATGAGCGCCAACGCGGAAATCCTTCTCGAGGAAAAGAAAAACGTTCTGATGGCCCCTGAAGCCGCCATGATCTACGACAAGGATCGCAACGCC
>QHYO01000498.1:0-4129 GCA_003224135.1 Acidobacteriota bacterium
CACACCTTGGCTCGCTCCCTTGCTCAGGAATACCGTGTCTCCGGCCGTGAAAGTAAGCTTGTATTCCGATTGCTCTCCGCTGACAAGGCGAAGATCATCGGGAACCTTCTCGCTCGTGTAAAAACCAGAGCAATAGACCGTGGTTCTCCAAGCGTGGTTGGCGGGTTGGACCGGCTGCGTACTGGAAACCGGGGCTTCCTGGCCCAAGCATGCTGCTGCACCAAAAACCAGGGAAAGGCACAAACCTGCGACATTTGCGCGCATCACGAGACTCCTTCAAGTACACGCCCTGAGGGCCGTGCGGGGACTATCCATCCCGAAAATAGCAATGCGTTCCAGTACCGTCAAGAAATTGGCTTGGGGTGCTTTACACACTTGATACCGCCATGCTATATCTTTTGTTTTCAATAGCATGCCAAGTCGTCACACGTCTGCCCATCCTTTCGCCGACCGCGTTTGCGCCGTGGTTGCGGCAAGCACAGCCAGGGACGCAATACAGCAGCTTCGGGAGGCTCGGCGATACACGAAGACAATCGAGCTGCGGCTGGACTGGCTGCGCTCCGACCGCGAACGGACAAACTTCCTGGCCGCACTTCGCAGGCACTCCCGCAAAAGGCTGACTCTACTTGCTACCTGCCGGAGGATTCTCGGTGGAGGCAAACTTGCTGGAGGAGCGCAGGCTGAGTTGCATTGGCTGAGCCAGGCGCGCGAGGCTGGGTGCAAATGGTGCGATCTCGAAATAGAAACGCTGCGCGAACTTCCGGGGCAATCTGCCCGATCGCTGCCGGTCCCGACGAAGATTCTGTTGTCGTTTCATGATTTCGAACGGACACCGCCGCTGCCGCAGCGGCTCGTACACGCGAGCTGCGGTGAAGCCGACGTCATCAAAATTGCCACGCGTGCGCGAACAATTTCAGATAGCCTGCGGCTCCTGCATCTCGCGCGCGACTCGAAGGACATTGTTTCGGTAGCCATGGGAGAGATCGGATTGCCCGCACGACTATTGGCGCTGCGGGAAGGCAGCGCGCTTGCCTACGCTCCCGTCGCGAACGCAACAGCGCCAGGCCAAGTTTGTTTGCGCGAATTCAAACAGCTCTATCGAGCCGACTCCATCACGCGAACGACCGAAATTTATGGAGTGATCGGAAATCCCGTCGGCCATTCGCTTTCGCCGTTGATGCACAATACCGGCTTTATCGCAGCGAAGCGCAACGCGGTATACCTGCCGTTTCTGGTCCAAAATCTGACGGAGTTTCTGAAGGCTATCCCGGAATTTGCACTGCGCGGTTTCAGTGTCACGCTGCCGCACAAGCAAACGATCATGAAATATCTTGCTGATTGCGATTCCATGGCGGAGAAAATCGGGGCGGTGAATTCGATCACTATTGGCAGAAACGGCAAGCTCGGTGGGTCGAACACGGATTACCTGGGCGTGCTGCGTGCCCTGGAAAAAAAGCTGCGTTTACGTGACAGCCGAGTTCTAATTTTTGGTGCGGGAGGTTCGGCGCGAGCCGCGGCATTCGCACTGGCGAATGCAGGAGCCGAAATACTGATTTGCGCACGGCGAGAATCAGCAGCGCGCGAACTTGCACGAACGTGCGGCGCGCAAACGATCGCGCGAAAACATCTCGTGTCAGCCCGTTTTGAAGTGATCGTGAATGCCACGCCGGTTGGAATGTATCCTCACGAAGGCACGTCGCCGCTTTCGCCGCGCGAACTGAATTGCGACTTCGTGATGGACCTGATTTACCGGCCATTGCGAACACAACTGCTTCGCATCGCGGCAGAAAAAGGAATCAAGGTGATTTCGGGCGTGGAAATGTTTCTGGCACAGGGATTCGCGCAGTGGGAATTGTGGACAGGAAAATCGGCTCCGGAAGCGGAAATGCGCCATGCCGTGATGGCAAAACTTCGCCTGGAAGAACCCCCTCACGGAAAGAAAAATAGCAAGTTTCCGTAGCCGCAAGCGCGTTCGCAGGTTTTAGTGGATAATACACGGTCGAGATGGAGCTTTGATCGGATACCTGGTTTTTGTTGAACAAGTCGCTCACAGCAGCTGATTACTTCCTTCATGATCCAGCCAACCTTCGCTGAATTTTCGAAACTCGCCAAACAGGGAAACCTCATTCCTGTTTACGACGTATTTTCGGCCGATCTCCTGACTCCAGTGAGTGCCTATCTACGAATCGCGCATGGCGCACGGTACTCGTTTCTACTGGAGTCCGTTGAGGGCGGAGAAAAAATTGCGCGCTACACATTTGCCGGTGCGCATCCGGAAGAAGTTTTTCGCTATGCGAATGGCGCATGCGTTCTGGAAAGCCATGACCGCGTGATTTGGGAAGAGAGTGATCCTGTTTCTTTTCTGCGCGCGCGCATCCAGCGGTTCCGGCCCGTGCGTCTTCCTGGACTGCCGCCGCTGATCGCTGGAGCGATCGGATATTTCAGCTACGACATGGTTCGCCTGATCGAGAGGCTACCGAAACAGTTGCGCGACGAGATTGGCCTGTTTGACGCGGTGCTGATGTTTTATCACGGGCTGATCGCGTTCGACCACGTGCAGCACCGGCTGTGGATCGTCCGCAATGTTTTCACTGAAGGGAAGCAATCCCTGCAGCAGAAATACGATGCGGCGCTGCAGGAAATTCAGCGAACCCGAAAACTGCTGGAACAGCCCGTCGCTGCCGAAGAGCGCAGACGAAAGCCGGCCGCGAAGGAAACACCGCCGCCGCGCGTGACCTCCAACTTCAAAAAGCCTGCATATCTTGCAGCCGTACGAAAAGCAAAAGAATATATTCGCGCGGGCGACATTTTTCAGGTGGTAATCAGCCAGCGATTTTCGGCAAAAACCGAAGCCGAACCTTTTCAGATTTATCGGGAACTTCGCGCGCTGAATCCTTCGCCGTATCTTTTCTTTTTGCAGTTGAACGATGTCGCGGTGGTCGGCAGTTCGCCGGAAATGCTGGTGAAGGTGCAAGGCCGCGATGTTTCTTACCGGCCGATCGCGGGAACGCGGTGGCGCGGAAAAGACGAGGCGGAAGACGCGCGACTCGAACGCGAAATGCTGGCGGACGAAAAAGAACGCGCCGAGCACATCATGCTGGTGGACCTGGGCCGCAATGACCTTGGACGGGTTTGCGACTACGGATCCGTTCACGTCGAAAAGCTGATGACCGTCGAGCGCTATTCTCACGTGATGCATCTGGTCTCGAGCCTGCGAGGCAAGCTTCGTCCGGACGTGGACTGCTTCGACGCGTTGATGGCTTGCTTTCCAGCTGGAACCGTTTCGGGCGCACCGAAGGTGCGCGCGATGGAAATTGTCGAAGAGCTCGAAAAAACGCGGCGTGGAATTTACGCCGGAGGAATCTTGTATCTTGATTTTGCGGGCAACCTCGATTCGTGTATCGCGCTACGGACGATGGTCATCAAAAATGGTGTAGCGCATATTCAAGCGGGCGGTGGGATTGTCGCCGACTCGACTCCTATCGGCGAATACAATGAGTCGGTGAATAAGTCCAAGGCCTTGCTCCGCGCGCTCGAAGCCGCGCACAATCAGAAGTGACGTGAAAGTGAAGCAATGATTCTGCTGCTCGACAACTACGATTCGTTTACCTACAACCTGGCCCAATATCTGGGAGAGCTGGGTTGCGAAGTGGAAGTGCATCGCAACGACAAAATTTCCGTTGAAGAAATCGCTCGACGCAAACCGGAGCGAATCGTGATTTCGCCGGGGCCGTGCACGCCGCAGGAAGCAGGGATTTCGATTGAATTGATTCAGCGGTTGGCAGGAAAATTTCCGATTCTTGGAGTTTGCCTGGGACACCAGGCGCTGGGTGCTGCCTTTGGAGGGAAAGTCATTCGCGCGCCGAAATTGTTTCATGGGAAGACCAGCGAAATCCATCATGACAACAAAGGAGTTTTCCGGAAGCTGCCTCGGCCGTTTACGGCAACGCGTTATCATTCGCTGATCGTGGAGCGGAAATCGCTGCCGCGCGAACTGACGATCACGGCGGAAACATCAGATGGCATCATCATGGGATTGCGGCACCGAAAGCATAAGTTGGAAGGTGTGCAGTTCCACCCGGAATCGGTGCTGACGGAATCAGGGAAGCAATTGCTGGCGAATTTCCTA
>QHYO01000498.1:4418-6682 GCA_003224135.1 Acidobacteriota bacterium
ATCAAGCCTACCGTCCAGGCCACACTCGAATTGCGGAATGAGCCAGCCACTCGATTCATCAGGTAGCCGCGATAGACCAATTCTTCTCCCAAAGCCCCAAGCAACCACACCAGGGCCAGGTAAATCAGCAGGCGAGCTTCCTACCAGTCCAGGCCGGCCAGCAGCGCGGCGTAGGTTTCGATGCCTTGCCAGAAATTGCCGAGGCGAAGATTTTCGTCGGCACTGTGCTGGTGATTGTCATAGTTGACGATAGGGACGCCGATCCAGGGCAAGCCGAGGTCTTCGAAGATGTACATTGGCACGCTGCCGCCAAGCATCGGAGCGACGACCGTTTCACCGTTGGTTGCGTCCTGCATGATGCGAACCAGGGCCTTTGCAGCGGGCAAGTCCATGCGCGTGCGCGAAGCGCGGTAGCCGCCGTCATTCATTACTTTGGCAATTAACGCATGCTCTTGGCGTTCGTCTAGAGTGGGTTCGTGATCGATGACGAAGAATCCCTGCTTGCGAATGAATGCCGCGATTTGTGCAAACTTTTTTTGCGGATCTTCACCTTTAACGAGCCGGGCGTCGAGCGATGCTTCGGCCCGGTCCGGAACGATGTTTGTGGCTTGTTCGCCGACCCGCCATCGGGTTTCGCGATTCCAAGTTCACGCTGGAGTTCCGCGTCGTTCACCGGCATTGCGTTGAGAGCCCTCTGTTCCAACGGGCTGAGAGGATCGACGTCATTGTAATAGCCGGGAATCAGCACTCGCCCGTCTTCATCTTTCATGGCTGCGAGTAAACGAGAAAGTTGCATCGCGGGATTCGGCGCCCAATTTCCATAGTGGCCACTGTGGAGCGATCGCGCGGGTCCGTAGACCGTGATGTCCAGTCCGATGTCGCCACGATTGCCGAAGAAAACTAGCGGCCGTCCGGATTGATGAGTTGGTCCGTCGCCCGTGATCAGGAGGTTGGCGCCCAGCAGGTTCTTGTGAAGCTGCAACGTCTTCTGAAGGTGAGCTGAGCCGGCTTCTTCTTCACCTTCCAAAATGAATTTCAGATTTACTGCGAGAGGAATATTTTTGGCATGCAGGGCATCGAGAGAGGAGAGAACGGCGACGATCGGCGACTTATCGTCGGAGGAGGAGCGGGCGTAAATGCGCCAGTGGTCCTGGTAGGAGTTGGCGGTGCCGCCTGCAGCGTCCGGGAAGGAAATGCGTTTGCCCCCTGCTTCGATCGATTTGTCGCGCAGCACGGGTTCGAAGGGAGTTTTGTCGGTCCAGGCAGCGGGATCGACGGGCTGGCCGTCGTAGTGGGCGTAGAAAATCACGGTTCGCGTCGCGCCTTCGGTGTCGAGCTTTCCAAACACCACTGGTCCGCGGCCCTCAATCGACAAGAGATGCGTTTCGACGCCGCGGGCTTCGAGCATTTCCTTCAGACGGGCTGCGTTTTTGTCGATATTCGGTGTGTCGCTCGCAACATTGGGAATGGAAAGAAACTCGCGTAATTCGCGCATGATGCGGTCTTGGTTCGCCAGTCGGTAAGAGCGGACTTCTTCAATGACGTGCTTCGTGGGCGGCAGGACTTTCTTTGTTTCGACTTTGCCGCCGACGGAAAGCTGTGCGCAGGAGGGCAAGGCGCAGATGAACAACGCCGCTAAGCCGGCCACACCGATTCCAAGTTTCATGCGATTCACCGTTTGGGACCGCGAGCCCTTAGGAAAGGCACACAGCCAAGATTGCCTGTGGTATGGTCCGTTTTCAACACCTTGCCGCGATAAAAATAGTTTGGCGTTCTGAGGTATTCTTTCTGAAGCAAGCGCAATGCGCCACACAACCATGAGCCAGCTTACTTTTAATTTACAGCCCGAACGGCGTTCGCTGACGGTGACCGAGCTGACGTCGCGCATTCGCGATCTGCTCGCGAAGAATTTCACAGACATTCTGGTGGACGGCGAAATCTCGAATTGCCGCGAAGCGCAGTCCGGACACTTTTATTTCACGCTGAAGGATGAAAAATCGCAGGTTCGCTGCGTGTGGTTCAAGCAGCAGCTGCGCGGCGTTAAGATTCGACCTGAAGATGGACTGAAATGCAGCGTGCGCGGATCGATCAGCGTGTACGAGGCGCGCGGCGAGTACCAGATCTATGTCGAGTCGATGGAACCGGTTGGACGCGGAGCGCTGCAGCTAGCCTTCGAACAACTGAAGAAACGATTGGAAGCCGAAGGGCTGTTCGACGCGAAGCATAAGAAGCCGTTGCCGGTATTGCCAAGCCGCATCGGACTG
>QHYO01000499.1 GCA_003224135.1 Acidobacteriota bacterium
AGGCTTGACGAATCTTTACCGTATAACGCCCAGAAATAGACAATTCTTCCTAAGAATCTTAAAAGGATCCGAATTTGAACAGCGATGGTGAAAGGCATTTCAACGGGTGCGGCTCTCTATCGCGGCCCTGCACAGTTTTCTCTGGATGTGTTCAATTCGTTCGTTCTTCACTGATTTTTGCAGCAAGAGTTGTGGCTAGAAACCCCAAACCCTGGCCACTCTGCACCGCTGCGGTATTGACTCCGCAGCGGTGCACTCCCTCCATAGGTCCCTTCTGCCGCCTCGATCCGCGTCCTGAGCGATTTCACGGAATAGCACTAGCTACCTGCGAGCGGCATACACGCGAGGCGGTCGGCCGAGGCGTGCAGCTCCGGCTCGCTCCCTGTCGTGTCATGGCGCGAAATGCCCACAGAGTTTTTCTGAGCTGGCACGGAGCTACCGCGATGAGCTAGTCGACTATCCTTTCGCCGTCTTCACGCTCGAGCGGTTCTTTCTCAACATCTCGAAGCGCCTGCTGCGGCCTTCCCTCAGCTGTGAGAATCCTACTCAGAGTAAGATGGATACCCGCCGGCTGCCTTTTCGAGGTCCAGAGCTTTTGCATTGCCTCAGGGGAGATTAAATGGATGAAGACCGCTCATGAATTCATCGCCGTTCCACGCGAACTTGATGGCAAGCGTGCTCTCGTCACTGGCGGATCAAGGGGGATAGGCCAGGCAATCGCGGCGCGATTGCGTGAGGCTGGCGCGAGGGTTCTCATCACTGCCCGCCAGCCACCCAGCGGTCTTGAGGATGTGAACCTATTTGTGGCCACGGATATCACCACGGCCGAAGGTTGCGCGACAGTGGCTCAGGCGGTTCGCGAGCGCCTCGGCGGCATCGACATCCTCGTTCATGTTGTGGGTGGCTCCTCAGCGCCCGCCGGCGGCTTCGCGATGCTTGACGACGGCGAGTGGCATCGCGCCCTCGACCTGAATCTGTTTCCTGCCGTGCGGTTGGATCGCGCACTGCTGCCGACAATGCTCGACCAAGGTTCTGGCGTGATCATTCATGTGACTTCGATACAGAGTGTCTTACCGTTGCCTGAAGCTACCATTGCTTATGCTGCAGCAAAGGCAGCGCTTGCGAATTACAGCAAGGGTCTATCGAAGGAGGTGAGCCCGAAAGGCGTTCGCGTGGTCCGCGTTTCTCCTGGCTGGGTTGAGACTGAAGCTGCTGTGGGTTTGGTCAACGAATTGGCGACCAGCAAAGGCACAGACTATGAGACTGCGCGCAAAGGTTTGATGGACTCACTTGGCGGCATCCCGATCGGACGCCCGGCCCGGCCAAACGAAGTGGCGGACCTTGTCGCTTTCCTCGTCTCACCGCGCGCGGGTTCTATCACCGGTGCGGAATACATCATCGACGGCGGCACTGTGCCGACGACGTGAAAGGTGTCTGGCACGCGAGAGCGTGTGAGCGCGCCTGACGTGCCAGGACCGGCGCACGCCTTCGCTAAATGAAAGGGCATTCGCTGCGTTTAGATCGGAATATGACGTTCTCGATCAGGTCCTGAGCAGGGTGGTCACGTAGGCGGAGGTCAGCGGGATCTTGCGTGTGTGTACACCGGTTGCGTCGAAGAACGCGGCAGCGACGGCCGGTGGACCAATCGCGTTCGCGGCCTCTGAGCCGCCGCCAAAGCCTTTGTCGTCGCGCGAGATCTGTACGACTTTAATCTCGGGCATTTCCTCCATGGTCAGAATTTTGTAACGGTTCCAATTCGTGCTGGTTACTTTTCCCTTGTCGAAAGTAACTTCTTCTTTGAGGGCTTCACTCAGGCCCATGATGACTCCGCTCTTCATGCAACGGTCAAGTTGTCGGGGGTTAATGATCTTCCCGCAGTCGGCACCAATCGTGAACTTTGTCACACGGACCGCTCCTGTCGCTGGAACAACCGCAACCTCGGCGATTCCCACCCAGTAGGCGTTCTGGCGGACCATGATGCACACTCCCTGACCGGTTACAGCCCTATTCCCGGTCCTGCGTGCGCCGCGGCGCGGCGAAGGTCGCGGCTCCCATCCCGCTGCCTTGGCAGTCGCGTTCAACAAGTCAATCAGCCGCTCGTCGGTCGTATGGTCAATTCGAAACTGAAGCGGATCGACTTTTGCCGACGCCGCTGCCTCGTTGATCAATCCTTCCAAAGCGAAGTTTTGCTGGCGCTGTCCAGGCGTGCGCATGATGTTTCCCCGCAGCCCGCCGGATACCGATTCCGCTCCAAGGTTCGGCATTCCATATGCTTCTTCCAACCTGTTTTGAATTTTGTCGTACGGCCATTCTGTTGCAATCCAACCCCCCGGCTTCGAGGTGCTGCAAGGCATTCCGGCAAGAAGAGTGCCGAGAGGGCGCGGATCGAACATATGAGGCGAGTAAAATGCGCTGTGCACCGCGGTCACGCGGCCATTCGCGTCAACACTGGCCTTGATATCGGATATCCATCCCGGCGAAACAGTTGACCACGCCAGGTCCTCCTGCAATGTCCACTGCACTCGCACTGGTTTGCCTGTTAATTGCGAAAGGATCGCCGCATCGCCTTCTGCGCCATCGCCACCGAGCGTCGTGCGTCCGTACTGACCCGAGTGTTCCAGCCACCGGAC
>QHYO01000500.1 GCA_003224135.1 Acidobacteriota bacterium
AACGCTCTTCGACGGAATCCCGCTCGAAGGTGTTTCGACTTCGATGACCATCAATGCGACGGCCGCGATTTTATTGTGCCTCTACGTGGCAGTCGCGAAAAAGCAGGGCGCATCTCTCGCGAAGCTTGCAGGAACAATTCAGAACGACATCTTGAAGGAATACATCGCTCGCGGAACGTACATCTATCCGGTGCGTCCGGCGATGCGCATCGTGACCGACATTTTTGCGTGGTGCAAAGACGCGCTACCGCGCTGGAACACAATTTCGATTTCCGGGTATCACATCCGCGAAGCGGGCTCAACCGCAGTGCAGGAAGTCGCGTTTACGCTGGCGGACGGAATCGCCTACGTGCAAGC
Organism: Acidobacteriota bacterium; assembly: GCA_003224135.1. GTDB lineage: Bacteria > Acidobacteriota > Terriglobia > Acidiferrales > UBA7541 > Acidiferrum. The sequence continues at coordinate 358 of QHYO01000500.1, forward strand.
GGCGCTTGATGCCGGACTGTCAGTAGACTACTTCGCTCCGCAGCTTTCTTTCTTCTTCAACGCGCACAGTGATTTGCTGGAGGAAATTTCCAAGTTTCGCGCGGCGCGCCGATTGTGGGCGCGCATCATGAAAGACCGTTTCGGAGCGAACGATCCGCGTTCGCTGATGCTGCGGTTTCACGCACAGACGGCGGGCTCTTCGCTGACGGCGCAACAGCCAGAAAACAATATTGTGCGCGTAGGAATTCAAGCGCTCGCGGCGGTGCTGGGCGGTTGCCAATCGCTGCATACAAATTCTCTGGACGAAGCACTGGCGCTGCCGACAGAAGATTCGGCTCTGATTGCGCTGCGCACGCAGCAGATCCTGGCGCATGAAACGGGCGTCGCGAACACGGTCGATCCCGTAGCCGGTTCCTATGCCATCGAGTCCCTGACCAGCAAGATCGAATCCGGCGCGAGGGAATATCTGAATAAAATCGACGCGCTGGGCGGGATGCTCGCGGCAATTGAGTCCGGCTACGTGCAAACGGAAATTCAGAAAGCGGCATTCGACTATCAGCGCGCCGTGGAAGACGCTTCGCATCGATCCCGCTTTGGAGCGCGAGCAAGTTGCACGTTTAGAGGCGTTGCGCTCCAAGCGCGATTCACTGCAAACGAAAGCTGCACTTGCGGCACTCGAGCGCCGCGCCAAAACATCCGAAAATCTGCTGCCTGCCATCCTTGCCGCGGTCGAGAACCTCGCTACCGTCGGAGAAATCTCGGATACACTCCGCAAGGTCTTCGGCGAATACCAGGAGTCTGTGGTCTTGTAATTGCCCCGGCAAAGGCAAATTCTTCCTCAACCAAACTGCGGCCACCTACCCTAACGAACAGGCTGTGGCTGGCATTTTGCTGTAGTATGCTTCACCCAGAACACAATGAAATTGATTCTTGCTTCCGCGTCGCCGCGTCGCGCCGAAATCTTGCGCAGCGCGGGCTTGCAATTCACGGTGCTTTCTTCCGCAGTGGACGAAACCCCGATGCCGAGCGAACCGCCGCACGATCTGGTACGCCGGCTTGCGCTCGCGAAGGCAGAACTTGTTGCGGCTCGCGCCCTTGGCCCTGCGACCGTGATCGCTGCGGACACCGTGGTCGTGCTGGAAGGCGCGATTCTTGGCAAACCGCGCACGTCGGAAGATGCGCGGCAAATGCTCGAAAAACTTTCCGGGCGCACGCATTCTGTGATAACGGGAGTGGCGCTGATTCGCCTTCCGGACGCTGAGCGGCGCGAATTCATCGAAACAACACAGGTACACTTTGCTTCGGTTTCGAACGAAGAAATTGTGAAGTACCTCGCGTCGGGCGAACCGTTCGACAAAGCCGGTGCGTACGCCATTCAAGGGCTTGGCGGGCGCTTCGTTCCGCGGGTTGACGGCTGCTATTTCAATGTGGTCGGGATACCGCTCGCGCGTCTTTGCCACGAACTTTCCCTGCTTGGCTGGCAGGAAGATGGAACATCGCTCGAGTGACCTGCTCCGAAAGAAGCCGGGTAAACCATCGGCGCAAAGATCAAGAAACAAAAGGGGCGGTTTGCGCCGCCCCTAATATTAAAATTTTTCGGTGGACTTTTAGGCTTGCGGCTTGTCTTCGGCAGGCTTTTCCGTGGACGCGGATTGTGCTGGAGGATTGCCTTTGCCTTGATTGCCGGACATGCCTTCCTTGAACCCGCGAACGCCTTCACCAAGTCCGCGCATCAGTTCCGGAATCTTTCGGCCGCCAAAAAGAATCAGCACGACGACCAGAATAATCAGCCAGTGCATTGGAAATTCCATAAAAGCCTCCCGCCACTTCCGACTCTAACACGCCCTATGCGCATGACAAGGTGCGTAAAAACGCATGAAATCACAGTATAACACGTTCGTCGCCCTGCCGCCGGGTGACGCGCTCGCGGTCGAGATATTCGAGCAAGGGAATGGCGTACTTGCGGGTAATACCGGTCAGATCTTTGAATGCCGGCACGGAGATTCGCTCACCATTCGCCTTTTTGTAAGCCGCGAGTTTTGTGCGCAGCTCCGCAAGGGCGTTGCGATGAAAGATAAGATCCGGCGTGACGCGGTGGAGAGCTTTTTCCCGGAGCAGGAGTTGCAGCAGTTTTTCTGACCGCCGCGCTTCGACGGCAACCGTGGCAAGGACTTCCTTTACCGAGGGAACAGCGAGTCCGGCGGATGCGAACGCGGTTTCAATCTGATCCTTGGCTTTCGCTTCGTCCGGCAAAAGGGAAATCTGTGAACCGGCGCGCTTGACGACGTCGCCCTGAACATCGAGTTTTTTCTGTAAGCCAAGTTCTTCGAGCGCCGCGCGAAAAATTTCCGGGCGAAGACGGCGAGCGAGATTCGCGCGCAGCTCTTCGCGGGGAATACCGGGCTGCAAAGGGTTTTCTTTGTGAAAACGCTCGACTCGCTCGGAAATTTTTTTGAGAAGCTCCTCAAAAGACGCGCTGGCGAAAAGAATCGGCGGCTCGGCGGCAATCAGCCGGATGCGTCTGGCGTCCACGATGCCACGAATGGTTTCTTGAATTTCCGGGTCGGTCCATCCGGTGCGCGCGGAAATTTCTGATTGCGGCAACCCGAATAGCGATCGTTGCGTCAGCTGCGCTAGGATTTCAGGTTTATCGCCGCGTTCCATGGAGAGCAGAAACTCGCCGCGCGAAGCTTCGCGGGCGCGCGGCCGGCGAGGCAGCGGATCAAGTACAGTACCGCCGCCGATAGTGATCAGTGGTGACGAATGTCGAACGATG
>QHYO01000502.1 GCA_003224135.1 Acidobacteriota bacterium
GAGGCTGCGGGGATTCAAAGGCCGAGTTGAGCCGCGGACAAGGGTATGGGCTTCGGTATAGTCGAGGTCCGTCGCCTATCCTCATCGGATAGGCTCAGAATGACGTCCGTTAGGTTTGCAGAATACCAGGACGCATGCCGATTCTTGTATCACGTGAAGGGATTCAGGATTCGGGAGTTGAGGAATGGCGGAACCACCGATTTTCGGAAAACTGGCAAGCGGGACACAGCCGCACTATCTGCATCCCGGATATCGGTCGTCGGTGAAGCGCGCGCCGACGCGGCCGTTGATTGTGCTTCCGCACACGCTTTCGGAAAGAACCGGGCCGGTTTTTGGTCAGGATATGGTGCGTGAGAGCGATCGTGATTTAACGGCGCAGCACGCGGAAGAGCCGCTGGGCGAAAGGATCGTGGTCAGCGGGCGTTTACTGGACGAAGGTGCGAAACCGGTACGCGGCGCGCTGATCGAGGTGTGGCAGGCCAACGCCGCGGGGCGTTATAAACACAAAATGGATCAGCACCACGCGCCACTTGATCCGAATTTCAGTGGATTTGGACGAACGCTGACGGACGCTGAGGGCCGCTACAAATTTATTTCGATTAAGCCGGGAGCCTATCCCTGGGGAAATCATGCAAACGCATGGAGACCGGCGCACGTTCATTTTTCGATTTTCGGCGCCGGACTGCTGAGCCGTCTAGTAACGCAGATGTATTTTCCGGGCGATCCACTGCTGGCTTACGATCCGATTTACAACTGCATACCGGATGAAAAAGCAAAGCAGGGACTCATTTCCATGTTTGATTGGGAGAATACGTCTCCCGAGTTTGCGTTGGGGTATCGATTCGATATTGTTTTGCGCGGACGCGACGCAACTCCGATGGAAAAGTGAAATGAGTCACGTGCCGACACCTTCGCAGACCGTTGGACCGTTCTTTTCCATTGGGCTTTCCGCATTGTACCGACCAGGTATTGAGTGCGCGGGAGAAAAAGGGAATCGCGTGACGATTCGCGGGCGGATTTTGGACGGAGACCGCGAGCCGGTGCCGGACGCGCTGCTGGAGATCTGGCAAGTGGATGATGTCTCTAAGAAGCCGTATCAAGGTGAGCCAAGCATTGAGCGGACGAAAACTTTGCCATTTGGATTTGGAAGGATTGCGACAAACGAGTGCGGCGAATTTCAATTCAGCACCAGGAAGCCTGCGGCCAGGCGGGATGAGGATGGAACGATGCATGCGCCGCACCTTGTTGTGCTGGTTCTGATGCGCGGATTGCTGCGGCATCTGGTGACGAGAATTTATTTTGCAGGGGAAGCTGCGAATGAAGAGGACATGGTGCTGAAACTGGTTCCAGCCGAGCGGCGCGAAACATTGTTGGCGATGCCGTCGCCGGACAGCGACAACGATCTGCGATGGGATATTCATCTTCAAGGCGAGCGAGAAACAGTTTTTTTTGAGGTGTAAATGCGTGCAAGACGCATTTCTGGCTTAGGGATGCGGGTAGACCGGCACGGCCGGAGAGGGTGTTTCATAGTCCTGACCGTATTTGTTTTTATGCGGCGCCGGAGCGCTTTGCTGCTCGGCCACGCGCAATGCTCCAAAAGAGTGGAGAGTGTCTGATACCAGAATGGTGCGAACCTGCGAGTCGAGCGAATCCGGAATGGCGCGCTCGTGCCAGACATGCAATTCGTAACGTCCGGGCGGGACATCGGGAATCGTAACCGAGCCACGGGCGTCTGAAATTCCATAGTAGGGAGTTTTAAGGGCCACAACTACGCCGCTCATTTCCGGATGGATGTTGCAGAAAATGTAGCTGATTCCCTCGCGATCGAAGATTACAGTGCGGCTGGTTCCGGCTTCGTATAAACCCAGGTCAAATCGTTTGCCCTCAAAGAGAGAAAAAACATTGTGAAAAAAAGGATCTTTGTTGGGAAACGCGACGGAACTCCCCACCTGAACAACGACAAGATGGGGATTGAAGCTTTTGTTTTTCTGCACAAGTTGCAGTTTGGGCGAACTGGATGCAGCGGGCGGTTCACCCGTTTCTCCAATGCGCGTCAACCAGACGACGCCGCTCGAAGAATCCTGGAGCGAGGCCGAGCCCTCGCGGAAAAGTTCCAGCCTGCCCGTAACCGTGACTTCCTGACTGCTGGATGCGCTTGAAAATCCCAGAGAGAGGAAAATTCCCAGGAGAAAGATGCGGAGTACGGATCTGCCGCCTGGCTCGCACGGCGTAAAACTCAAAAACCTAAAAGGCGAATGAGGCATTAGAAGAGCACTCCAATGCCGAGATTTATGTGATCCGTGCTCTGCGCGGCGCCTGAGAGCGGAACCGTTTGCAGCCTGCGGTATTCGACGGAAAACAACAGATCAGAGCGCGGCCGATAGATAAAGTTGAAAAAACCGCTGTGATTTCGCGCGAGGGACGCAGAGTAATCACCCGGCGCCGAGACTGGATAATCGCGAAGATCGGCGGCCATGGAATTGTCGAGGCCATAGGCGGCATTCCATTCGAGCTTTTCCGTCTGGCGGAATTTCAATTGTGTCCACCCACCGGCCGCGTTCAAAGCCTGAATCTCCGAGTTGGGGTTATTGAGCGGACCGGTAAGGACAACGCTTCTGCCAAGGCCGCCTCCAAGGCCACCGATGCCGCGGCCACGATAAAATTCTCCAGACAGTTCCCAGCGGTTTGCGAGGGGAATCGTCCAATCAGCGGTGCCCGCCCAGCCGTCCACATTTCGATTGAAGCCCCAATTCTGGCGACTGTAGAAGCTGCCCACGCCGAGAGTGAGATCGTGATTGAAAAGGCGGTAACTCCAAGCGAGGCGCATGGCGTAAGCCGGTTGGCGCGAGGCTTCACCGGCGAGTGGCGGTCGCGAATATTGCGAATACGTGGCTTCGCCAGTCACCGGATCAAGAATTCCCGCTTGAAGCAAGAGCTTCGAATTCTCGCCCACACGAATGCGGTGTTCGATACGAACCTGCGGTATCCAGTTCCAAAGATTCCCTGAGTAGGCAAACTCCGGCAGGGCAAGTGATGCAATCGAGCTCGGAGAAAGCGGAGAGAAGAACGGAGCATCCTGGCCGGCGATCAGCGAAGTGTTCGGCCATTCCAGACGAACGACCCCGGTGCGGAGACGGGCGAAGCCGAATGTGGTGCCGTTAGAGAGATTATAGGAGCTGCCGGCAAAATCGAATTGTACATCGCCGCTTATGCGAGCGCCGTGAATTTCCGGCCCGAAAACTTCCAGTCCCAACAGCGATTGCTGCAAAGTTGCTCCAAAACTTCCCTTAGGCGAGCCCGATCCGGCGGGGATGGCGAGCGATGGAAAATCCAGGTTATCAACGGCTCCGCGATTCTCAACGGCATTCAGCAGCACGATACCGGAGAGACGGACGCGATATTTGGAGCCACTCTCGACTTTGGTCTGATGAAGTTCCACCAGTTTTGCGTTGACGAGCTGTTGGTTTTCTTCCAGCACCTGCGAATTTTGATCGGCACGCGATGTGGATGCCGAGGTGGATTCCCCGAGATTTTTCTGACCACCTACACCGGAGGAATCAGTGGAAGCGCTGCCCGTCTTCGACTGAGCCGCAAGAAGCGATCGCGTTGCTTCCATTTCGCGGCGCAGATCCGCGGACTCCGCCCGCGAACGGGCGATTTCTTCGTGCATTGCCGACATTGCGGATTGGAGCTGCACCAATTGGTCTTGAAGCGTCCGCAGCCGATCGTCGATGACTCCGCGGCCGATGCGGCCTGCTGCTGGCCGCGCACGGAGGCGGAAGGGAAGGCAAGTACGCCGAGAGAAAGAAAACCTCGGCACAGCCAGGATAATGTCCGGGACTCTAGGAATTGAGGTCTCACAACGCACCCCCTGATTTAGCGCGCAGTTTCTTGACGATCTAGGGCTACTTCTTAGTTGGGCTCTGAGCTATCTCCGGTGACGCGCATGGGCAGAGTCAAGCGAAAAACAGTCTTACCGATTTCAGAACTCTCCAGGCAGATGCCGCCACCGTGATCCTGCAGTATTTTCTGGCTGATTGTCAGTCCGAGTCCAATGCCATTTTGCTTGCCGTAACTGGTAAATGGCTGGAACAGCCGCTGGCGGACAGTCTCGGCGACTCCTGGTCCATTGTCCATGATGCGGACCTCGACATCGTCTTTGCCTTCGCGGAGATCGATCTGAATTTTTCCGGATTCGGGCGCCACGGCTTCGCACGCGTTCAAGACAATATTCGAAAATACACGTTCCATTTTTTTCTGATCGAACCACGTTTCACATTTCCCCTCGCGGGCGACAGATATTTTCAGGCCCTGGAAATCGGGCCGCGCACGAACGGTTTGAACGGCCCGCTTCACGGCCGGTTCGACTGGGCCGAATACGCGACGAAGTGATTCGCGGGCTTTTGAAAATTCCAAAAGGGATTCCACCAGGTCGGTCATTTGATCAACGGCGGCGCGGATTTCGTGATAGAGCTCCTCGCGCTGAGCCGTATCAAGATCGCGTTCACATAAGAATTCGGCATTCGCCATCACGGCGGTAAGTGGATGCCGCAGATCATGCGAAATAGAGCTTGCCACGCGGCCAATGGTTGCGAGCCGTTCCGCGCCCAGAAGTTCCTGCTGGCTTTTGCGCAAGCTGCTGCGCATGCGCTCGAAGGCCGCAGTGACTTCGGCGACTTCATCGTGGGAGCGAATGGCAAGCGGATAGGCAAAGTCGCCTGTTTCCAGGGCGCGGACGCCGGAAACCAAGTTCGCAAGGGGTTTTGTGAAAGTGTCCGAGATTAAGAAGACCAACCCACTGCCAGCGAGCACCGCCAGTAAGCCCAGTCCAAGCAAAACACGATTCAAGCTATCGAGAAACGTGACGGCCTTATCGAAGGATTTCAGAACGGTCAGGCGCACGGGCTGAGGCGAACCGGGATCCAGATCGACGGAGGTCGCGAGAAACTCCTCACCACCGAGGCGAATTGCGCTCGGTCGAGGGCCGGCTTCGGTCGCCCGGCTGGAAGAGGGTTGGGTCAAATCAGATTGCTGCTCGGGTTGAAGAGTGCTGACGATCAGACGGTTGCCGTAAAAAAAAGCAACCTGGCTGGTCGCTACCTTGCTGACTTCCATAGCCACGTTCTCTGAGATCTCGTGGCCAACGCAAAGCACTCCAAGCTGGCTGGCATTCTTAGGAGAGCCGAAATAAACGGGTTGAAGAAAGACTTCGTAAAGGTGGCCTGAGCTTTGCCACCAGAAACTCGGCTGATCCGTTCCGACGGAATTCTTTAGAAGCTCTTGGGCTGCGGTCTTTGTGACACCGGGCACGGATGTTTGAAGTGCCAAAACCTTGCCCTGAGGGTCGGCGAGAAGGAAAATGTCGCTCGGCGCAAGCCGCCAAATGTCGCCGGATGCGTCTTGAATCGTGGCCGAATCGCGAGTGGTCATCAATGCTTTGAGGCTGGGGAGGCTAGCAAGTAATTCCGCCGATCTGGCGAGCGTGACTTCCCGCTGCCGCTGAAAATCCTGAAAAACAGTTACGGAATTCCGCAGGTCGTTCGCAATTTCCTTTTGGAGCTGAATGCGGACACTGCGGTGGACCATCCAGAGCGTGGCGCTGGTAAGTCCCGCGGACACAAGCAGAAACGAAAGCAGGAACTTGGTCCGCAGCCGAACGCTGGACATTCGTGCATCCATATTGTTTCCGCGCTGTCTGGAAATCCTATTGTTTGGGCGACGGGACGAATTTATAGCCCGTCCCATGAACGGTCTGGAAGTATAGCGGGTTGCCAGGATCGTCTTCCAGCTTCAGGCGAAGCTTCCAGATGTGATTGTCCACGGTGCGCGTCGAAGGATAGTTCTGATATCCCCAGACTTCGTTCAGCAGTTCAGAGCGGGAGAAGACGCGACCCGGACTCTGCACGAAATATTTCAGGAGCTTGAACTCCTGAGTAGTCATGGGCACGGAGCGGTCGGCACGCGTCAACTCCATCTTGGCAAAATTCACCGCGATTTCGCCGAAAACGTATTGGTCGGTGGGTTCCGTGCGCTGCGTTCGTCTGAGGGCGGCCCTAACGCGAGCAAGCAGCTCTCGCGGACTGAATGGTTTTGTCACGTAGTCGTCGGCGCCCATCTCAAGAAGGAGCACCTTGTCCGCGACATCCGTCTTCGCGCTCAAGACAATGATGGGAAGAGACGGGGCGCGCTTCTTGATTTCACGGCAGACATCGTGGCCCGGCAATCCGGGAAGCCGAAGGTCCAGAACGACTGCGGCTGGACGAGAGGAGTGAAAGGCGTCAAGTCCAGCCTGGCCGTCCGGCTTTACTTCAACCGCATAGTCCTCGGACTCGAACAGACGCCGCAAAGCCTTTTGTACCGCGAGGTCATCTTCAACGACGAGAATTGTCTCCATTGCCTTCCTACTTTAGAGGCCGCGCTTAAGGCACGGGCCGCCCATCAGACTTAGACGCACCGGAATTAGATGCGAGAGGCTGCTGTATCGCTATTCAGTAAATACGCTACCAAACCCGGACGCCGGCTCAAACTGCTTTTCAGGCGTGACGACGAGCGGAATAAAATCGCTGCGAGACATTCGGGAGACAAATGCGCGCGGTGCTAGTCAATTGTCCGGCTCCCAGAGAATGACATTGGATTTGCAGGAACAAGATATGCCCATGACAACCCAAGGGAGGCGAAGAGCTACGCTCCAATCCGGAAATGGATACCGCTGTCCCGCCAGCTGCGGCCGCCAGGCCGTCCATTCTCAAACAAATTCTTGGGGAGCGTCAATGTCACGTCCAATTCAATCGAATTTTATTCAGAAAGCATCGAACCGGCGTTCGTTCTTGAAAAAGGGTGTCGCAGCCGCGGGAGCAGCTACCGTGGGCGCAGCAATGTTTCCGGATGGGCTACGCGCTTCTCAGGAAGAATCCAGTGGAAATTTGCATAAGGGCGACGCGGCGATCCTAAGATTCCTAGCGGCGGCCGAAATTCTGGAGACCGATCTCTGGCAGCAATACAGCGAACTTGCGGGCGTGCAAGTGACGAGCGGCCCGAGTTTTCTCTACGTCACGGCACTGGAACAACTCGACGGAGATATGCCGCAGTACATTTCTGATAATACGGACGACGAACTGACGCATGAAGAGTTCATTAACGCGTATCTCGCTTCAAGGGGAGCGGAAACCGTCGACCTTACTCGGTTTGCCACGCTGCCGTCGAGCAAGGCGGATGGCGCGAAACAGGTTGGCCGATTGACAAACCTGATGCACCTGAATGTGGACACAAGTTGGTGGACGCGTTACCGCAGCAGCACGAAGAATCCCGATTTCGGAGATACGTTCCCGCAAGCCGTGAACATTAATAATCGCACCGCTATTCCGAGGACGAACGACGACCTGGTCGCGGACGGCGGAAAAGCGAGCGGTGTTTCCGATCACACGCAGGCGATTGCCAACGTGGCGGGATTTCACTTCGGCACGATCGAGCAGGGCGGGACGAGCCTCTATCCTTCCTTGGCGCAGCGCGTGAAGGACGTCGAAGTGTTGCGAATCGTGCTCAGCATCGGTGGCACGGAGATCGCCCACTTCCAAACCTGGCACGACAAGGCGGGGAATGCACCACCGTTGACCGATGTCGATCCAGTGACCGGTTCGAAGGTCGTTTTTCACGACCTGAACAACGATCCGGGCTTCGGCGGGGAAGAGTTCCAAACAAATTTGATCATGCCGGAGCCGACCATTTTTCTTAACAGGAATTTTCCAAAGTGTTCGATCATTCGGCCGACGCAAACCAAAGGCGCGGCTATGGCTGCTCTGAATGCGCTGGCTGGGAGCAACCTGTTCCTTGGCCAGTCCAAAGAATTCTTTGCGTTTCTCACGAGCCTTGCTCAAGATGCGGACGCGGCGCAGCGCGAGGGTGATCACTGAAAGAATTGTTGCGCTTTCGCGGCTGAGATCCTTCTATAGATCCTCACCAGCTGTGACGAATCGCAATCCATGCAATGGCTGCGGGCGTTGGGCGTTCACACGCGGGACCGAAGTTCTATCCGCGGTGGATCCTTGCGCCCTATAGTTCCTGTCGATGGTGACAAAGAACTTTCCGACAAAGCTGCAAAGGCTTCAACTGCCTGGCGCGCCTGGCTGGAGAAACTTTGCTCAAAATGACTTATTTCCTGAGAGACATTCTTCGTCAGCCAAAGGAATTACGCCGAACAATTCATTTTCTGCTGGGGCCAGGTCGAGCGTCCCTGAATGCCGCGACGGCCGCGGTTCGTGCTGCTCGCCACGCCTATGTGACTGGAATCGGCAGCAGTTGGCACGCAGCGCTGAGCGCTGGGACGCTGTTCAGCCTGGGTGGTTGCCCGGTCTACATGCAGGACGCATCCGAGTTGCTCGAGTTTGCGGCCTTCCCGCGCAATTCCGTGGCGATCGTGATTTCGCGGAGCGGTCGCAGCATTGAGATTGTCAAATTGCTAGCGAAGCTTCGCGAGAGCGAGGCAACTGTTATTGCCATCACGAACTCGGCGGAAGGGCCATTGGCGCGTGAGGCGCAGATTCCGATCGTGGTTCCGATCGAGTTGGACCACGCGATTTCCGTAAACACCTATTCCACATTGGCGGCGACAGCTGGGATTCTTGCGAGTGCGGTGGTCGGCTCGTTGAACGACAGTTTTACAGAATCACTGTCGACCGCGTTAGAGAAAACGGGGACGGCGATTGCAGGCTGGCAGGAGCAGATTGCGGATACGATCTGGTTCGCAACTGGTGCGGCGACATATTTTCTGGCTCGCGGATCAAGTTTGGGAAGTTGTCAAGAAGCCAGGCTTCTCTGGGAAGAGGGCGTCAAATCGCCAGCAACTGCGATGGGCACGGGCAGCTTCCGGCACGGACCGCAAGAAATGGTTGCCGCAGGCGCGCGATTCGGGATTTGGATCGCTGGTGAGCGAATGCGCGAACAAGACCTGGCAGTGGCGCACGATCTAAGGAAACTGGGTGCCTCGGTGATGCTAATCGGGCGAGATGTTCCAGGGGATGCAGGCGATCTTGTTTTTCAGGTGCCAGACACGCCGGCCACTGGCAATTTTTGATCGACATTATTCCGGCGCAACTTGCAGCCGAAAAACTGGCACGCCTTTCTGGAGTCAACAGCGACACGTTTCGCTATTGCTCGTTCATCGTGGAAGACGAGTACGGATTGTTGCCTGAAGAGCCTGGCTCATCGAGCACGCGGCATTAAAGCAGCGCACTCAGGAACCAATAGAACGAAATCAGGATTCAAAAAGGAAAATCGTGATTGGCGCAGTTGACATCGGCGGAACGAAGATAGCCGTTGGAATGGTGGATGATGCTGGGAGAGTGGTATCAAAGCTGGAATCCCCGACGGACGCACCAGGTGGGTATGCCAACGGCCTTGCGCGGATGACCAGCATGTTGCGAGAAACGGCGCGAAATGCCGGCGTCGGAATTTCCGGAATCGGAATTGGTTCCACGGGGATGGTGTACCCAGAGAGCGGAAAGTTTGGAGACGCCGATTTTTTGCCAGGATGGCAAGGAAACAATCCGGTGGAGGATCTGGCGCGCGAGTTTAATGTGACTGTGGCGATTGAAAACGATGGGGATGCTTCCGCTCTAGGCGAAGCGAGTTGGGGAGCCGGAAAAGGCAAGTCGCGCCTGATTTATGTAACGATTGGCACGGGCATCGGAGGCGGAATTATTCTGGATGGGAAACTTTATCGCGGAGCGGACATGGCGCATCCCGAAATCAGCCACCACGTCATCGAGGCATCCGGGCCAGCCTGTTCTTGCGGCTTTCGCGGTTGCTGGGAGTCGTTGGCGACAGGACCGGCTATGGCTGCCTGGTTCAAGTTGAACTCGACGGGTGACGATCGATATCCGGTCAACATATCCGCGGAACAGATCTGCAGACTGGCGCAGAGCGGGGACGAACCGGCGGCGCGGGCGGTTGAACGTGAAAGTTATTATTTGGGTTTGGGCCTGGCGAATCTGATCAATCTGTTTGTGCCGGAGGTGATCGTGCTGGGCGGCAGTGTGATGAAAAGTGCCGCGCTTTTTCTTGACGGCGTCCGCAAAGTCATCAGCCAGGGCTGTCGATTTGTTCCTTATGAAAAGACGGAACTGGCGCTGGCTTCATTGGGGGAAGACGCGAATCTGATTGGAGCAGCGCGCGTGTGGCATCACCGCTTCGGAGAACCTGGACTCAGGACCGGAAGGGTCTAGGGTCTAGTCCGCAGTCGAAGTGTCATTTTGCTTTGTGCCTTTTGCAATCGTCCGCGATTTCGCGGGAGTGGTGTTCGGAGGGAAGGTCGTCGAACGGCGAAGAACGAGTTGCGTTTTCAAGTGATATTCCGTCCCGACCGGCGAAGGGGTTTCTCTTTTCACTTCCTTGTACAGGGCGTCAAACGCGAGCCTTGCCAATTCCGTTTGGGACATTTGAATCGTAGTTAGAGGAGGAATCATGAAGTCGGCGAGCCTAGTATCGTCAAATCCAACCACTGACAATTGTTGGGGAACCGCGATGCTGAGTTCGAAGGCTTGCCTCATCACTCCGATTGCGGTCATATCGTTCGAGCAAAGCAGAGCGGTGGGTTGTTCGCGAAGCTGATGAAGCTTTTGGAAAGCCAATTTCCCTCCTTCCAGTCTGTGATCACCCTGCACGATAAACTCTGGCTTCACGGTCAGGCCGATTTCGCGCATCGATTCTTCAAACGCATCTCTCCTCGCCACCGCTGACCTCAGCTTCAGGGGTCCGGTGACGAAGCCGATGCGTTCGTGCCGCATAGCCGCCAAGTGCTGAACGGCCTGGCGAATTCCATGAGCGTAGTCGACACGAATGTTGCTGACGCGTGGCGCCTTCGGTCCAACGTCGATGAATACCAATGGCAGGTTCCGAAAACGGAGATGCTCCAATAATTCGTCTTCCATTCCGAACGTAAGAATCGCTACGCCATCCACGCGACCTTCAATCATCCTTCGGACCGCAAGTTCCATGCGCTTGGGATCGTGAATCGTCGAAGTTAAGAGAATTTCGTAGTTATGTTCGACAGCTAGCGTTTCAAACGTCTGAACAATTTCGGGGAAAAATGGATTCGTAATTTCAGAAACGATCAGGCCAAAAACACGGCTTCTGCCAGAAACCAGAGCGCGCGCCTGCCGGTTAGGATAATACCCGAGCTCGTCAATCGCCTTCCAAACCCGCTTGGCCAGTTGCGCATCGACCGTGGCCACCCGATTGACCGTGCGCGATACGGTTGCGGTCGATACGCGAGCTCGCTTGGCAACATCGCGAATGTCCAAGAGTCCTCTTTTGTGGGGTCAATTGCTTCGGGCACAGTATACGCTATCTTGTAATTACTGATCCTTTACGAGAAGGAACGCCGAGAGATCGGGTGGGAAAGGTTGAACAAGCTTCGCAAGTGCAAGGGAAGGGATCTTAAGGGCGGCTGAGGGTCGGAAGACCGTTTCCGAGACGGCTTGCAATCAGGCTAATGACATGGTAAACGTTTACTGCCATTGGCCAGATTTTCCGGCGCGTTGCGAAGCTGTAAAGGATTGTCAAATCTTGCTATTTTCGGGTCCTTGCTTCGTTTGCGTGCCATTCCCTTGGCGTCCGATGGCGCAAGCACAAGAGCGAATGCTACTGACGCGAAATCTGTTTGCAGATGCTGATACCGAAGTCGACGGTGAATGCTGCTAGCGGCTCTGCGCGAAGAAGTACTCGAAGCGAACCTGGACCTGGTTCGAAGAGGACTCGTACTTTCGACTTTCGGCAACGCGAGCGGCGTCGATCGTAGGGAAGGGTTAATTGTTATCAAGCCGAGCGGCGTGGCTTACGAGGCGATGAAGGCTGGAGATCTGGTTGTTACAGATCTGCAAGGAAAAGTAACGGAAGGAACGCTCCGGCCATCCTCGGATCTGCCCACACATGCTGCACTGTACCGAGCTTTTCCTTCTATAGGTGGAATCGCACACACGCATTCAGAGTACGCAACTGCGTGGGCGCAAGCACGTAGAGCGATTCCGTGTTTCGGGACTACACACGCTGACTATTTTCACGGACCGATTCCAGTGACCGAGGTCATGGCCGAGGATGAAATCGTTGGTGAGTACGAAGCAAATACCGGAGCTGCGATTATCCGCACATTTGAAAATCTCGATGCCATGTCGATTCCCGCGGTTTTAGTGGCAAACCATGCACCGTTCGCCTGGGGTCACGATCCACGGAAGGCGGCGGAAACGGCATGGATGTTAGAGTCTGTCGCGCGGATGGCGTACTTCACGGTGAGCATCAATCCACACGCAAGTGACATCGCTAAAACGCTTCACGATCGGCATTTTTTGCGTAAACATGGCGAGAAGGCATATTACGGCCAAATGAGGGCAAAAGAATGACACCGCTATTCGCTTCAGAGGATGCTGCGGGGCCGGCGCACCGGTCGACATCTGGTGCAGCGACGGAATTTTTGCGGTAATTGGAGCTAGGTGCTGCATTTGTTGTGCATCGGGGACAGGGCGCGTCTAAACGAGAAAATGGCGGAACGAACCATGGCGAACAAGAAGAAAATGACGATGGGAGTAATCGTAGGGAATCGTGGATTTTTCCCCGATCATCTTGCAAAGACCGGCCGCGAAGAGATGATCCGGGTTTTGCAAAAGGCCGGTATGGACGTGGTTGTCCTCGGGCCGGATCAGACCAAGTACGGAGCCGTAGAAACGTACGAAGAAGCGAAGCGCTGCGCGGAGCTATTCAAATCACAAGCGGACGCAATCGACGGCGTGGTTGTTACCTTGCCGAATTTTGGAGACGAGCGTGCGATTGCCGACACCCTTCGACTTTCGCGCTTGGGCGTGCCGGTGCTGGTACAAGCTACGCCGGATACTCCGGGCAAAATGGCAATCACGCACCGCCGCGACAGCTTCTGCGGGAAGATGTCTGCGTGCAACAATTTACGCCAATATGGCATTCCGTATTCGCTGACAACCCTGCACACGGAAACGCCGGATTCCCCTGAGTTCGCAAAGGATTTGGAATGGTTCGCAGGCGTATGCCGCGTCGTGCGTGGACTGCGGAATTTGCGAATTGGAGCGATTGGTGCCCGGCCGACAGCGTTCAACACCGTGCGGTATAGCGAAAAACTCCTTGAAGCGAGCGGTATTTCCGTGGAGACGTTGGACCTGAGCGAAGTGTTGGGACGCATCAGCCGAATGAAGGACAGCGATGACTCCGTCGTGCAAAAGTTGAGTTCCATACGGAAATACGTGACGACCACCGACATCCCACAATTGGCGCTGGTGAAGATGGCCAAGTTGGGCGCCGTAGTGGACGACTGGATGAAAAACAGTAACGTGCAGATCAGCGCGGTGCAGTGCTGGACATCTCTTGAAGAAAACCTGGGAGTGGTGCCGTGCACGGTGATGAGCATGATGAGCGAGTCGCTGCTCTCGAGTGCGTGCGAAGTGGACGTATGCGGTGTTATGGGAATGCACGCGTTGCAACTGGCATCGGAGACACCGAGCGCGCTGCTCGACTGGAACAATAATTATGGAACGGACCCGAACAAGGCGGTTTGTTTCCACTGCAGCAATTTGCCAAAACACTTCTTTAAGGAAGTGAAGATGGACTTTCAGGAGATCATCGCGGGCACCGTGGGCAAGGAAAATACCTTCGGCACGTGCGTTGGGAACGTGAAGTCTGGGGCCATGAGTTTTGCGCGGTTCTCTACGGATGATACCGGAGGAAAAATTCGCGGCTACAGTGGCGGCGGGAGATTCACTGACGACCCGCTGCAGACGTTTGGCGGCGCGGGCGTCGTGGAGATCCCGGAGCTTCAAAAATTGCTCCGCTACATCTGTGAAAACGGGTTTGAACATCATGTCGCTGCCAACTTTTCCAGCGTTGCTCCTGTCGTTCATGAAGCTACGACACGCTATCTGGGCTGGGATATGTACGCACACTGTGCGTAATCGTGTGCTGAGACGGAGTGAGCGGTAATCCGATGGCCATTGTGGCGGGCGTTGATTTCGGAACCCTCAGCGTACGCGTGTCCATCGTGGATAGCGTACGCGGCCTGCTAGCGACGGCTCTTGCTGAATATGCACTGCATCGAAAGCGTGACGATCCGGAGTATGCCACGCAATCGCACGACGACCAGATGCAAGCGCTGGTGGCGGCTACGCGCGAGGCGGTACAGAAAGCCGGGATTTCCGGAGACCAAGTGCAAGCGCTCGCGGTCGATACTACCGGCTCATCCGTCATTCCCGTGGGAAAAAATCTCCAACCGCTCGACGAATACTATCTCTGGTGTGATCATCGCGCAAAAGCAGAAGCCGCGGAGATCACGGAAGCAGCTCACCGGGAAGGGTTACAAGCGATTCAGTGGTGCGGCGGAGCGTATTCCTCCGAGTGGGGTTTTGCGAAACTGCTGCATTGGCTACGCCACAATCCAGAGAAGCGCGCGCAATTGGTTTCTGCCTTCGAGCACTGTGATATGGCGGCAGCAACGCTTTGTGGAATTACCGATTCGGAGAGAGTAAAGCGCAGTATTTGCGCAATGGGGCACAAGTGGCTTTGGAATGCCGAACTGGGCGGGCTACCTTCGGAAGAATTCCTGGTTAAAGTAGATCCTTTATTTGCGGGGATCAGAGAAAAACTTCAGGGCGACTATGTTACCTCAGATCATTTAGCGGGCAAGCTTTCTGCTTTTTGGGCGGGGAAATTGGGTTTGAAGGCGGACATTCCCATACCCGTCGGGGCGTTCGATGCCCATTGGGATGCAATCGGGGCAGGCTGCCGCACCGAGGACGTGGTGAATGTCGTTGGCACCTCGACGTGCATCATCGGCATTACCCCGGCGGTCAATCTGGTTCCCGGAGTTTGTGGGGTTGTGCAGGGCAGTGTGCATCCGCAGCGGACCGGCATTGAGGCGGGACTTTCGGCCGTGGGTGCGATCTTTGAGTCCATTGCCAGCCGAGCCGGAACAGATGTCGCTGCGCTGAGCCAGGGACTTGAGGACTATCGCGCCGGACAAACCGGACTTCTTCGCATGACATGGGACAACGGAGACCGCACTGTGCTCGTGAATCCGAATTTGCGCGGCATTACGTTTGGATGGAATTTACAAAGCACGGCACAGGACGAGCTCTTTGCGGCGATCGAAGGCACTGCGTTTCACACGCGAATTATTCTGGATCGAATGGCCGAACATGGAGTTGATATAAAACGCGTGATCAATGCTGGCGGGATTCCGCAAAAGAACAATGTGCTCAATCAGGTTTATGCCAACGTATTGGGACGCCCCGTTCTCGTGCCAAGCAAGAGTGTGACAAGTCTGGGTTCCGCGATCTTTGCGTTTCTTGCGGCAGGAACGTTCAAGACCGTGGAAGAAGCTCAAGACAAGATTTGCCCGGAGCATGCGCAGTTTACGCCGGAGCCGGCTGCACAGAGGATTTACGATTCGTTGTACACAAATTATCGAAAATTGTATTTCGCATTTGGACAGCCGCGCGATGGGGCATTCGCCGACGTGATGCCCGCGCTCATACGTTCATCTCAGAAGACGAGTTAGAAATGGCAGTTAATTTTCATGTCCGTTGGTCCAAACGTTTTGCGCGAACGTTTATTTCGTCGCGAAGGCAAAACTCTCATTGAGGAAGTGAATCATGAAAATACGTCCGAAAATCTCTCGCCGAGAATTTGTTGGTTCGACCCTTTCCGCGGCCGCGATGCAGTCGCTATACGTCCAGCCATTTCTGAGGACCAAGGTAGAGGGCAGTCCGTCTGATCCCGGCTGGAAGGACGAAGGAATCCTTTTTGTCGACCGGTCTCCGCACGCCAAGTTGCGCAACGTTCCTGTGCATGCAGTGACGATTACCGAGGGATTTTGGGGAGCGCGACGCGAGACGAATCTTAAAAAGAGCATCCCTTCGATGGAGAAATTGCTCGAAGCCAACGGCCGGATGAACAATTACTTGCGGCTGCGCGGAAAGAGCGATTCTCAACAGAGCGGTCCGGTGTACTCGGACTCCGACGTTTACAAATGGACGGAGGCCGTAGGTTTTCAATTGCAGTCGGGCGATCCCCCGGAGTTGCGTGCGCTCGCGGAAAAAATTATTCGGGGAATTGTCGCAGTGCAAGAGCCCAACGGATATTTGAATACGTACTATGTTGCGGATCGCGCAAAGCAACGCATGACGCCCGAAACACAGCGATGGGGCCACGAGCTCTACAACATCGGCCACATGATACAAGGCGCGATTGCGTATTATCGGGCGACGGGCGATCGCACGCTGCTCGATGCCGGAATTCGTTTTGTCGATGACTACCTGCTCGCAAGTTTTGGTCCCGGAACTGACAAACAACCGCTCTTCTCTGGACATCCTGAAATTGAACTGGCGTTGGTCGAACTTTATCGCACGACCGGAGATCAGCGGCATCTCGAACTAGCCGGCTATATCCTGCAGGGCGATGATCGAATCAAAGTGCCTCGGCACGCCTACGTCTATCACTTTTGCGGAATTCCGTTCACTTCGCGCACACACCTGGAAGGTCATGCGGTACGTGCGATGTATGCATGTTGCGGCGCCACGGACTACTACATGGAGACCGGCGATCAAAAATATTGGAAAACGCTGGACGTCCTTTGGAACGATCTTGTGTCATCACAGATGTATGTGACTGGCGGGGTTGGAGCGCGCAGTGATGGCGAGGCTTTCGGCGATTCGTATGAGCTACCGAATTTCACGGCCTACGGTGAGAGCTGCGCGGCGATAGGTAATATGATGTGGAATTGGCGGATGCTCGCGGCGACCGGCGACGCGAAATACGCCGATGTCATCGAACGAGCTTTGTACAACGGCATTAATTCCGGGATGTCGCTTGATGGCACGCTCTATTGCTATCGCAATCCGTTGTCGTTCGACCCCGCAGGCGGTGACCAGATTCGAAATCCGTGGTACGACACCACGTGCTGTCCGCCGAACCTCGAACGCATCTTCGCTTCGCTGCCCGGCTATCTTTACAGCACCAGTAAAGATGGGCTGTATCTGCATTTGTATGAAAATTCGCAACTCGACTGGCACCTTGAGGACGGAACCGGTCTAAAGGTTGAGCAGAAGACAAGCTATCCGTGGGACGGCGCGGTGGAGATTGGCGTTACTCCGGCGAAATCTACGGAGTTCACGTTTTACCTGCGCATTCCTGAATGGTGCAACTCGGCGCAGGTCGCAGTGAACGGTAAATCCGTGTCTGGGGTGACGCCCGGACAGTATCTTGCCTTGAGGCGTCGCTGGTCGCCCCGCGATGCAATTCATTTGAAGTTCGGTATGACGCCGCAAGTGATCGAGGCCAACCGTCGCGTGGTGGACGACTACGGACGCGTTGCGGTGCAGCGCGGACCGCTCGTGTACTGCCTTGAGCAACTGGACCAGCCACAAGGCATCTCTCTGTACGACGTTTCGTTGGATCTGCGAGAGGATTCCTCATCAGCATTCCACGTGGAATTCGACAAGGATTTGCTTGGGGGAATCGTCGTGCTGAGGCACGCGGGAGCTTGGGCCGAAAAGACCAGTTCGGATGGCAAGCTCTACCGTAAATACACACCGACCGCTGCAAAAGGACGTCAGGTCGAGCTGAAGTTCATCCCTTACTACGCGTGGGCAAATCGTGCGGCGACGCCGATGCAGGTATGGACGCCGACTTTTCGAGCTTAACAGTCCTTTTTACGCGCCCCATTGGATCACAGAATAGGAACGTGGCGGCACTTCGAATTTTGTATGGCCACCAGAAGTAGTTGGCTTATTTAAGTCTTGCGGAACCACTCGCGTTGGTGAATCGAAACTATTGACGGCTTTCAAGTCACTGCCGGTCAGCACGGTGGACTTCAGCACTCGTGTGTGTGGAGCATCTTCCCACACCACATCGACCTCGTGAGAATTGGAAAGGTCCCGATTAAGGATAAAGAGCGCCGCGTTCCCATTTTCTGTAGAGAAAGTCGCGGTCACATCCAGATAAGGAACTTGTCCGATTCCAGAAACTTCGTACGTTGGTGAATCCGCGAGGACGTTCAATACCTCGCCTCGCGCCATTTGCAATCCCCAGCTGTATGGATAATAGATTGTTTGGCGGAACAGGGAATTGGAATTCGTCATGATCGGCGCGATTACGTTCACCAACTGCGCCAGACAAGCGAGTTTCACGCGATTCGCGTTTCGAAGCAGCGTGTTGACAATTCCGCCGACAAGAAGCGCATCTTCCAGATTATAAATTTCTTCGAGCAAATGGGGCGCATCTTGTTCGCGACCGTTTACGGCATCACCACTGCGGGCGCGGTACCAAACGTTCCACTCGTCAAACGAGAGCCACAATTGTTTCGGAGAGCGCTTGCGACCCTGTACGTAGTCGCAGACGGCTACCGTTTCCGCGATCTGGCGATCCATAGTCAGATTCATTGCGAGATATTTCGAACTGTCCGTGCCTGTTTCCTGCTGTGTGTTCCCGATATAGCGATGCAGAGAGAGTGCGTCGACATATTCATAGCACTCCTCTAAAACCTCACGATCCCATTCGAGATAGGTGGGCATGAGGGGACCGCTTGAACCGCAGGCGACGAGCTTAAGCGTGGGATCGACATAGCGCATCTGCCGCGCCGCATCCGCAGCTTTGTATCCATACTCTTTCGCGGTCATGTGGCCGATCTGCCAGGGACCATCCATCTCGTTCCCGAGACACCAATTTTGTGCTTTGTACGGGGCGGCAATTCCGTTCTTGCGGCGCAGTTCGCTCCAGCGTGTGCCCTTTTCAACGTTGCAATATTCCACTAAGGCGGCTGCTTGCTCGGGGGTTCCCGTTCCGAGATTAAGTCCCATCAACGGCTGCGTGCCTACAGCGCTGCACCATGCCATGAATTCATCGGTACCAAACTGATTTGAGTTTATTGAGTTCCACGCCTTGTCCAGCACTCTTGGGCGATTCTGTTTTGGCCCCACACCGTCCAGCCAGTCGTATCCGGAAACAAAATTACCGCCCGGGTAGCGAATGATGGGCACCCCTAGGGTGCGGATTTCGTCCATCACATCTTTTCGGAATCCGTGGGAGTCAGAAAGTTTCGAGGCTGGGTCGTAAATGCCTTCGTAGATTGCGCGGCCCAAGTGTTCCAGAAAAGATCCAAAAAGATTCCGATCGATGGGCGCCACGGTGCGTTTGGTGTCCAAATAAATGCGCGCCGCGGTGCGGCGGGAGGCAGTTTGCGCCGGCAACAATCGCCCCAGAAGGAGTTCCGCGGAACAGCCTGCTCCCACCGCAAGGCTGCGCTGCAAAAATGTTCGCCGTTCGATAGAGGGCATGAGCCGACCTCCGTGAGCCAGGCGGTTCTGAGTCTCAGTAAGCGTTTGCTCACAACCGTCCGGAAAGGGTATCGCAAAACTCTTTGAGCGACTAGGAGTTTAGTTGAATCTTTAGCGCTGTCACGGACGCCGGAGGAATCTCGACTACCAGATTTTCCCCGCTCACGTTCAGAGATTTGGTTTGAGCTACCACGGCATGTGGTTGTTCAAACGTATTGTGCGCGTGGATGTCCGCGTGGGTGAGGAAGGTCATGCTAGCGTTCTTGGCGACTGCTCCCCTGAGCGCTATCTCCGCGAGGCGAGAGTCGGTTGGGCTGGGATTAACGGCTGTGATCGTTAACTCTTTGCCGCGAACAGAAGCGGAACCCTTAAGTCCCCAATACGAAGCAACTTTTCCGTCGCGGTCGTAGCGCAGGTTCGGCGCGGAGAAGACGGTGCGTAGCGAATTGCCGCCCTGATGACTTGCATACAGTTCGAAGACGCGGCCGACAGGTGTGATTACGAATTTGTCCTCGTGCGCCAGATACAAGCTGTTCAGGCAATTGACAAGCTGCGCGCAATTCGCCATTGCAACTTTTTCAGGATGACGGTTGAAGATGTCCAGCGTCATTCCGCTGAACACTGCGTCGCGCAGGGTGGGCATCTGTTCGAGCGCGTCGCCGGGAGTTGCCTCGCTCCCAGGACGATACCAGGGTCCCCACTCGTCCACGATTAACTTCACGTGATGCTCGTGATCCATTTCACTTAGGACCTGCCAATGGCCGGTAACCAGGCCCTCCATACGCTCTCCTTCGCGAAGCAATTCAAACCAGTCGACGGGTTCAAATTTCAGCGCGTCACCTTTTCCCGCATCCCAGTCCTGCGTTTTTCCGCGACTCAGGTTCCAAGCGTAGTGGTGGAGCGCCATTCCATAGATATGCCGCAATTGGCCAGGTCCCTTGCGCACCATTTCGGCAAGGAACTCTCGCGTCCAATTCCAATCATCTGTATTGGGGCCGGAAGCGATCAGTTTTAATTCGTCGCCATAGGAAGGAAGCCACGTGGAATAGCGCCGAAACTCGACAGCGTACTCTTGTGGAGTGAAGTCGCCGCCACATCCCCACGATTCGTTTCCGACGCCCCAATACTGCACATGGAATGGCTCGCTGTAACCTGCCGCCGCCCGCGTATCCGCAAGAGTTGTGCTTCCCGCGGGAGAATTGCAGTATTCCACCCATTGTTGGAAAGCTGATGCGGGCAAGCTTCTAACATTCGCCGCAAGATAAGGTTCCGCTCCGATGAGCTTGCAGAAATGAACGAATTCGTTGGTTCCTACTGCGTTGGGATCGTAGCGGTGGCTGGCGGGTGATTTATCTGATAACATCCGCCGGGATAACGAATCACTGGCGCCTTGACCTTCCGCATGTGTTCAATGAGTTCCCTTCGAAGCCCGTTGGTATTCGGCACCTTCGATCTTTCGCCGACCCAAATGCCGTCGTACAGCACGCCGCCAAGATTTTCGGCGAAATGGCCATAGATATTCGGAGCGATCGTCCCGAGAGGCTCATCAAACAAAACGTCAATACGGGAGTCCGCTGTTCGAGAATTGGAGAAGATGTTCCAACTGGTCTTGGGCGCAAGGCAGAGGCCCGCAGTTCCAAACATGCCCGTCTCTAAGAACTCCCGGCGCCTCATCATGAGAGCCTCCTCGGATTGGTATGCAGAGCATAACTGATGCAGCAAACGTTTGCTTCCGCAAGCCCACGGAAGTGTATCAAAGCCGGATTCATCGAGTCGCAAGATCGGCAAAGGGCTTGCGCTCTCAATCGGTCAGCGGATGACCTCGACATGAACGATGATATCGTTGAGAGTTTCTCGCGGAAAAGTTTGGGAATAGGGACTCGCAAGACGGTTACCATTTATCTCAACGTAGCCGGAACACTCATGTTTCTCGCTCATCCCGCTACGGAACGCAGCGAAGCGCGAGAATCGAAAAGCGTAGCTCCATCCCGGCGTCGGACTCCCCGTCAAGACCATAGCCGGAAATCCACGTCAGCGAAGACCAAGTGGCTCTCAGACCCGAGTCCGGAACATCTCCGAACAATTGCCTGCGCGATGGCACGGTGAAGAATGCGTTGCAGTCCTGCAAGTTCCGTCGTATGATTCTTGAGATGTTGACGAACCTCAACCCGCGCTGCGACTTCGCCTCCTGTTGTTGTACGTGTTGTACACAGGTGTGCACTGGCGCCGGGAGGCTCGAAGTCTAGAAATCGAACTTTAAATCGAGCTGTAGTCGAAAACCCACCGCCAGAAACTGCTGGCAGGTGGGTTTTGTGTTTTTGCGATGTTTTTTTAGCAGGAAGGAGAGGAAATGGCCCCAACCGCCCCGGAAGCGTTGCACATGGCTCCGATTGACGACGCCCTAGAGGCCGATCAACTGCTTCCTGCTCGAACCATTTTGACAAACCTTCAGGCGCTTGAGGCGGAGAGCCTTTACATCCTGCGTGAGGCTGCGGCCGAGTTTTCCCGCCCGGTCATGCTGTACTCGATTGGCAAGGATTCATCGGTGATGCTGCGTCTTGCGCAAAAGGCCTTCTTCCCCGGCAAGATTCCGTTCCCTCTGCTGCACATCGATACGAGTTACAAATTTCCCGAGATGATCCAATTCCGCGACTCTTACGCAAGACAAATTGGTGCCGAACTGATTGTGCACCGCAACGATGAGGCGCTGGAGCGCGGTGCAAACCCGTTTTCCCTCGGAACACAAAAATGTTGCGGCTTGCTGAAGACCAAGTCCTTGCTTGATGCTCTGGCTGAAGGCGGTTTCAATGCGGCGTTTGGCGGGGCGCGGCGCGATGAGGAGAAATCGCGGGCCAAGGAGAGAATCTACTCGTTCCGTGATTCCCACGGGCAGTGGGATCCAAAGAATCAGCGGCCTGAATTGTGGAACATCTTTAACTCGCGCGTTGACAAAACGGAAAGCATTCGCGTTTTTCCGCTCTCGAATTGGACGGAACTTGATATTTGGCTCTACATTCACGTGGAAAAGATCCCGATCGTGCCGCTCTATTACGCGCGGGAACGCGAAGTGGTCCTGCGCAACGGTTCCATCGTGTTGATTCACTCAATGAGGGAACTCTTGCCTGGTGAGACGACGCAACTTGTGAACTGCCGGATGCGTTCGCTTGGCTGCGTGCCGTGCACCGGGGCGATCCGATCTGAAGCAGACACGCTTCCCAAGATTATCGGAGAGATGGTCTCGTTCCGCCGTTCCGAACGCGAAAATCGCGCCATCGACCATGATGAAGAAGGCTCGATGGAGATGAAGAAGCGGGAAGGTTATTTTTGATGATCTCTGCGCCAGAAGTCCACGAAGGCTTCGAAGAATTTCTCCAGCACGATCTGGAGAAAGAACTGCTGCGTTTTACCACCGCAGGAAGCGTGGACGATGGGAAGTCCACCCTGATCGGCAGATTATTGCATGACGCAAAGGGCGTTTACGAAGATCAGCTCGCATCCGTCAAGAAGAGCCGTGTGAATCGTTCCACTGGTCCAATCGATTTCTCGCTTCTCACCGATGGCCTCCGCGCCGAACGCGAACAGGGAATTACGATCGATGTTGCCTACCGCTATTTCCAGACGCCAAAGCGGAAGTTCATCATTGCCGACACGCCCGGACACGAACAGTACACGCGCAACATGGCCACGGGCGCTTCCACGGCGAACCTTGCAGTGATTCTTGTGGACGGCACCAAAGGTTTGCTTCCGCAAACCCGCCGTCATTCCTACATTGCAGCCTTGCTTGGAATTCCCAACGTGCTCGTGGCAATCAACAAGATGGACCTGATCGGCTATCAGGAGGAAGTCTTTCTGCGCTTGCAAGATGACTTTCTCGCTCTTGCCGAGCGGCTGAAAATTCTTGCCGTGCAGTGCGTGCCGGTCAGCGCGCTCGAAGGGGACAACGTCGTTGCCCGGAGCCGCAGAATGACGTGGTATTCCGGCCCCACCTTGCTGGAGCATCTTGAGGGCGTACCGATCGAGCCAGTTTCAGAAACAAGGGAGGTGCGCTTCCCGGTTCAGTACGTCATCCGTCCAGACGCGAGCTTTCGTGGCTTTGCCGGGCAAGTCGCAGGCGGAATTCTCAGGCCCGGAGACTCTGTATTGGCGCTGCCGTCGGGGCGGAAGACCCGCATACAGTCCATCGTCACGTACGACGGCGAGCTCAATGCGGCTTTTCGTTCGCAGTCCGTCACAGTAACACTCGAAG
>QHYO01000503.1 GCA_003224135.1 Acidobacteriota bacterium
AGCATTCTTCGCAAAACGAACGGGGCGCATTGCCCCAGGATTTTCCACACTCACGACAACGCAGCTGGTAGATCTCCGGCATCAGGTTTCCAATCGCAGCCTGAAAAGTTCGCTAGATGCAAAAACAGATCGGGCCACAGCAAAGTGGTCGCTTCGCGGGGACGAATCGTGTTCCCAATTAGGGCTAGCAAGGAGGGAAAATAAAAAACCCTCCGTGCCAAAGAGTGCAGGAGGGGTCTCAGATAGTTCCAAGAATCTCTACATGCTCTTTAGCAGTTTTTTACGTGGAGCAAGTTGCCCTAAATCGCCACGTTTCGCCGCAGCAAGCAGCTGTAGTATTAATGGCAGGGAAACGCTGGATTGTCAATAGCGTTTCTAAAGCGCAGGATGGTGTGACAACAATTTGGCGGGTTGTTGCGTCAAAGTGACAGAGGGAACCAAGATTTCGAGCCTCCAATACCACCCCGGCCGAAAGGCCAGTATGTTTTCCAGCGCACTTCTTGTGCAGGGCCACTCCGGGAAATTCCGGGTGTTATACTGAAGAGCGATGGGTGAGGTCAATGGGAATCAGGGTTTGTAAAACGGCCCTGAAGCCTAGGGGATGCGGCGGAGAGAATACAGGAGTAAGTTCAAAATGGGTGAACCAGTAAGCAAAATGGTCAGCTGGGCGCGCCGGGAAAAGATGATTGCGGGATTGTTTGTTGCGCTCACGCTGGTGGTAGGAATTCTGATCGGTACGATCGTGTCTGGCCGGACCTCGGCCATGAAGTCGGTCGCATTCGCGGGCAAAGGAGCGACTCCGCTGGCGATGCCGGACGCGATCCCGTCGTCGAATTCGTTTGCGTCGATCGTGAACCGCGTGGAGCCTGCGGTGGTGAATATCTCCACGACGCAGGTGATGGAGAAACGGCAATCCACAAGGAAACGCCGCGTGCCGCAGCAGCCGAATGATCAACAGCCTGACAATCCGAACGATCCGATGCAAGACTTTTTCGACCGCTTTTTTGACGGCCGCCAGGATGCTCCCCCGGCTGCTGAACGCAGCCTGGGCTCGGGCGTAATCGTCGATCGAAAGGGATTTATCCTTACGAACAATCACGTCGTCGATCAGGCGACCAAGATTCAAGTCCAATTGAATGGCGAGGCCACAAAATTCAATGCAAAAGTTGTTGGTGTGGACGAAGAAACCGACCTGGCAGTGATCAAGATCGAACCGAACAAGGATCTGCCCGTCGCGAAACTTGGAAATTCTGACGGCGTACAGGTCGGCGACTGGGTGTTGGCCATTGGCAGCCCGTTCGGCTTGAACGCCACGGTTACGGCAGGAATCGTCAGCGCGAAAGACCGCGGAATTGGCCACCAATTTCAGAAATTTCTGCAGACCGATGCAGCGATTAATCCGGGCAATTCCGGCGGGCCGCTCGTGGACCTCGCGGGAGAAGTGATTGGCATCAACACTGCCATTATCACCGGTAGCCGCGGGTATGAAGGCGTAGGTTTTGCCCTGCCTTCAAGCGTTGCCATCAACGTTTACAACCAAATCATTCAGCAGGGGCGTGTCACGCGCGGCTCTATCGGCGTCAGTTTCCAGGAAGAACTGGGAACCAACGCAATTACGCTGAAAGAACTTGGCGCCGCCAACGGTGTCGTGATCATGGGAGTCGAACCCGGCAGTCCAGCGGAGAAGGCTGGCCTGAAGGGTGGCGACGTGATCACCAACGTTAACGGCCATCCGATAAAAACCGGAAACGATCTTGTGAATCCGATTGCCCAAGCTCCGATCGGCAGCAAAGTAAAGATCGGATACGTGCGTGATCGCCAGGCCAAAGAAACCAGCGCCGTCGTTGAGGATCGCACTCGCGTATTCCCCAATTCCGCATCGCGGCAGAGTGACTCGCAAAACGATGACGGAGGAGCCGAATTCGGGCTTCGCGTGGAAAATCTGACTCCAGACCGCGCATCACGCGCCGGCATGGAAGGGCAGAAAGGCGTCCTCGTTATTGAGGTGGATCCCGCCACTTTTGGCGACGATCTCGGCTTTGCTCGCGGCGACATCATCGCCGAAGTAAATAGACAGGCCGTCGGAACTGTGGCTGAATACAAGGCCGCACTCGGCAAGCTGAAACCCGGCCAGAACGTAGTATTTAAAGTTCTTCGCCGGCAAGAGAATGGTCGTATTTTGACGGTGTTTCTGCCGGGCGTCGTGCCCGCTGTAGACAGGGCACAATAAAGCAGTTCAAAGGAAAGTCGAAACCCATGAAGATCATCCGACCGGCACTCTTGGTTCTGCTGACAAGTTCTTTGGCGGGGCTGGGTGTGCCGGCGGGTTTCGGCCAAACGAAAGTAGCGCACAAGCCCGCAGTAAAGAAGAAACCCAATAGCAGTTCTCAGGCCGCTCCCACGAACGGGCAACACCCATCGGTTGCCTCGAGCAAGAAATCTGCGGTAAAACCTTCAGGTAAATCCGCAGCCAGGTCTTCGGGCAAGACTTCAAAGAAAGCCCGCAAGCAGCCCGGCCAAAAAACTCCTACGAACGACCGCATCACCGAAATCCAAACGGCACTCGCAAGGGACGGATCATTCAGGGGGTCGCCGACCGGCAAATGGGACGACGACACGACTGAAGCAATGCGGAAATTCCAAGCTGGGCATGGGTTGAATCCTAGCGGGAAGCTGGACGCCCCCACGCTGCAACGGCTTGGGCTTGGTTCTCAGACTGCAGGAATTGCGGCTCCCACACCTCCGCCGGGCGCCACTTCGCGGCTGACCTCGTCAACCAGCAACCCGTCGACTTCAGCTGATTCCGCTCGCCGGCAGTAACAACCTCCCCATCTTTTCGCGCAGGACTGTAAATAGTGTGTGCCAGCCCTATGCAACGGAAATGGTTTGCACAATCCCTTCCCACGGGGCCCTGCGAGAGTGGTTTGACGATTTTTAGAGAGCGGTGCTAAAGTTTTGTGTCTGCCTAGTTGGCTCACTCAAAGACGTCCAGCTCGCAAAATAGCGAAACGATAGGGAATTCAGGAGGCAGTATGGCAACCGCAGCAGCGCCGCGCGTGTACAAGAATTTCATCAATGGCGAATGGGTGGAGGCGAGCAGCGGAAAAGCATACGAGAATCGCAATCCTGCGAACTCGAACGAAATGGTGGGGATGTTCGTGTCTTCGAGTTCGGAGGATGTGGATGCCGCCGTGGATGCCGCAAACGAAGCGTACAAATCCTGGCGGCTGGTGCCCGCGCCCAAGCGCGCGGAAATCTTATATCGCGCCGCGGAGCTATTGCTGCTGCGTAAGGAAGAGTTTTCAAAGGACATGACGCGCGAGATGGGGAAGGTGCTTGCGGAAACGCGCGGGGACGTACAAGAAACCATTGACATGACGTATTACATGGCGGGCGAGGGCCGGCGGCTGTTTGGCCAGACGACTCCTTCGGAATTGCCGAACAAATTTGCAATGAGCGTGCGACAGTCGATCGGTGTCTGCGGAATGATTACGCCGTGGAATTTTCCAATGGCGATTCCGTCCTGGAAGATGATGCCTGCACTGGTGGCGGGAAATACCGTGGTGCTGAAGCCGGCGGAAGACACGCCGCTCTCGTCCTATCACTTGGTTCAAACGCTGACGGAAGCTGGTTTGCCGAAGGGCGTAGTGAATCTGGTGAATGGTTACGGTCCAACTGCTAGCGCGCCGCTCTCACAGCACAAAGAAGTACCCGTGGTGAGCTTTACTGGCTCAACGGCGGTCGGAAGAATCATCGCCGAGGCATGCGCGCCCGATTTTAAGCACGTATCGCTTGAGATGGGCGGGAAGAACATCATCATCGTGATGGATGACGCGAATCTCGATCTGGCGGTCGACGGCGCAGTGTGGGGCGGATTCGGAACCACGGGGCAGCGCTGCACTGCGGCAAGCCGCGTTGCGGTGCACAAGAGCGTGTACGGAGAATTTGCGAAGCGCCTTGTCGAGCGCGTGAAGAAATTGAGGGTCGGAGACGGCCGGGATCCCGATGTGGACATGGGGCCGTGCATCAACGAGCAACAACTCAAAACCGTGATGTCGTACGTCGAGATTGGGAAGACCGAGGGCGCGAAACTGCTGACGGGTGGCAACCGGCTCGATACTGGCGTGTTTGCCAAAGGGTGGTTCCACGAGCCAACAATTTTCAGCGATTGCTCGGCGAAGATGCGCATCGCGCAGGAAGAAATATTCGGCCCGGTGGTGTCGCTGATTCCTGTGAACGACTTTGCGGAGGCGGTCGAAGTGGCGAATGGGGTGCAATACGGCCTCTCCGCTTCGATTTATACGAAGGACGTGAATCAGGCGTTTGCGGCCATACGGGACATTTATACCGGAATCGTGTACGTCAATGCGCCCACCATTGGAGCCGAGACGCATTTGCCGTTCGGCGGGACGAAGCAGACCGGTAACGGTCACCGTGAAGCCGCGATCGCCGCCATCGACTTCTACACCGAGTGGAAGACGCTCTACATCGACTATTCCGACAAGCTGCAGCGTGCGCAGATCGATAACAACTGATCGTCTGAACGATTTTTCCCTGTGATTAGACATAGTTTCACGCCACGTATCTCGCAACGCCGCCACATAAGGAGCTGCAATGGGAGTTTGGGCCGAAGGTCTGTATTCTGGCGATTTTGCCATGGATCTTCGCGCAGCGATTGGCGCGGTAGCCCGTCTGCCTTTCGAGGGTGACCGGCTGCTTGAGATTCTCTGTGAGACGGAGTCAGGAGCCGCCAATAATCCGAAAAATGAAGATTACTCGATCTTCTGGCTTGTAGTTGCCGATCAGTTTGCCAAGCGTGGCATTGCCTGTAAGCGCCTCCAAGAAGTGGCGCTCGCGATCATTAACGGTGGCACGGACCTTGAGGTTCACAAAATGCTTGGCATGCCCGGATCGAGCTTGGCACGGAGACAAAAAATGCTGCTAGCTCTGCGTGAACGAATTACCGAGCCGGCTGCAACAGCGAAACCGAGAACGACACTCAAGAAGCCGCAGCCCCTGCTGATGAATCTCGGCGATGTCTTGGTCTATCCCACTTCCCGAGGTCAATGCATCAACAGCTATTTTGCATCAAAAGAGAAGTTTCGTGGCTGGCAGCAGGACGGATGGTCGGCGGCCCTCGTTGTGGACCATGGACGAGCTTTCGATTTTCTTGCCTGGTACCGCCCGCTCACAATTACCACGGCCATAGCGACCAAGCCGATCCCAGGAGGGTTGCGCTCGATAACGCCCTGGGTGTTAAGGCGACCAGGTACGTGCTCGGATGTTCATTTCAAGCGGATGGAACTTCAGAAAATTGCAAGGACAAGACTAAAGGCCGACAAGATTGTCGAACTTTTCGGCAACTTGAAACCAGGAACCTATCAGGCGATTAACGATATTTCGATCGTGAATGAACTAAGTGTCGGACCAGAAAGGCTCAAATGGCTACAGCTCGGAGCCAATAAGGCGCTTTATGAGCGAGAAAGGTCACAGCACATTATAATTTCAGATTTGAGCGCTATCGTGAATGACTTCGAGCCGCTCGGAGCGACCGTCGGCAACGTCGATAAATGAATGAATTGACCGGGACTTGACAGAGTTCTTAAAATGGTAGGTAGCACTCAACGGGTGAGAGTGCTGCTATGAGAAATACACCACTGCAGGAACGGCGTAACCGGCAGATTTTGGCGGACCTTGTCCGAACGTATATCGAAACAGGCGAGCCGGTCTCTTCGCGCGCAATATCCAAGCGCTTTGAAGAAACTCTGAGCACGGCCACAATTAGAAACGTCATGGCGGATCTGGAAGACGGCGGCTTTTTGTAACAGCCGCATACGTCCGCGGGACGGGTGCCTACGGCTGCAGCGTATCGATTTTTTGCGCAAGAGATCGCGTCACAGGCAACTTTGAGCATCGCCGACAAGGAATGGATTCGACGCGAATTTTCCGCAGCAAATAACCGGGTGGAAATTACAGAGCGTGCCGGGCACGTTCTGGCGGAAGTGTCGAACGGACTCGGCATCGTAGTTTCGCCGCCACTCGGGAGAACTGTTTTGGAACACGCGCGTATCTGGTTGCTGCCCGACGGCCGCGTGGTGGTGGTGCTGCTTTCTCCTGGCGGTATCACACGCGATAAAGTTTTGCGTCCGCCAAGAATGTTCACTCAGCAAGAGCTTGACGCGACAGCCGAGTTTTTGAACCGGCAATATTCCGGCTGGACACTTGAAGCGATTCGGTCGGACTTGCTGGTGAAACTGGCCACGGAAAGTGAACGCTACGAAGGACTCTTGCGTGGCGCGCTGGCGTTGTGCGACCCCACGGTCCTAGGCGACGAATCGTATTCGCAGCTGCATGTCGAAGGGACAGCGCAGATCGTTGGGACGCCCGAATTTGCGGACCAGGGACAGTTGCGGGAACTTCTGGCTGCGATCGAAGAGAAGCATCGGCTGGTGACGGTATTGAATGCATGCATCGATTCGCCGGAGCCTGTGCTGGTACAGATAGGATTGAAAGAGATTTCCCAGGTGGGAGATAACCTGGCCCTGATCAGCGCGCCGTATACGCGCGGCGATGGCTTGCAGGGATCGCTCGGGGTAATTGGGCCGACGCGCATGCATTATGAGCGCGCAATCAATGCCGTGGCATATGTGGCGCAAATTTTCAGCGAGACGCTGAGTAAAATTTCCTAGCTAGAAAAAGGGGCAAGCTGTGAACGAGAAAGAAACACGAACACCCGGGTATCGCATAGACGAGACACCGGACAATAACGCCGACACGGAGTTTGCTCGTGCCGACGCGGACGTCGCGAAATTGGCCACCGACCTGGAGGATTTGCGCCAGACGCTTCTGCGGCGGCAGGCGGACTTCGAGAACTACAAGAAGCGGATCGAGAAGGAGCGCGCGGAAGACAGCAAACGGACGACCGCGCGCCTGATTGAAGCCTTGATTCCGGTAATCGACGGGTTTGAGCAGGCGCTTGCGGCACACCGCGAAGCCGAATACGAAAATTATCGCCGCGGGTTTGAACTTATCTACAAGCAGCTGCTTGAAAATATTTTAAAGCTCGGCGCCGAACGAATCGACCCGGCCGGAAGACAATTTGATCCGCATCTTCACCAGGCGATGGATCGTACCGAGACAAACGCACATGAAGATGGAACGGTGCTGCAGGTTTTTCAGCCTGGATACATCTTCCATGGACGCGTCCTGCGTCCGGCAATGGTGCGTGTAGCCGTGCATCCGGCGGCGGCATCGAAAGCAAATACGAATTAGCGGGCTTAAGGCGCATTGGGCGGCGTGTAGGGCGTGGAATGCTGAAGCGATTTTCGTGCGCGATTTTGACGGCCGCCTGTAAAATCATCCCCAACTTCACGAGGAAAAGAACGAATGGCGAAAGCGAATCAGCGTGATTTCTATGAAGTGCTCGGCGTGACCAGAACGGCGACGGCCGATGAGATCAAGGCTTCCTACCGCAAGGCAGCGCTCAAGTGGCATCCGGACCGCAATCCCGCGAATAAGCAGGAAGCAGAAATAAACTTCCGTGAGTGCACGGAAGCATACAGCGTGCTGAGCGACCCTGAGAAGCGTCAGGTCTATGACACGTACGGACACGCAGGGTTAAGCAGTTCCGGCGGGGGCGTGGACTTCAACGGAACGATTTTCCAGGATTTCCACGATATCTTCGGCGACTTTTTTGGTTTCGAAGACATCCTTGGCGGCGGTGGAAGACGCAGCAGGACGCGAGCCCAGCGAGGTTCGGATCTCCGCTATGACATGACTTTGACCTTTGAAGAGGCATCGACCGGCGTTTCCACGAAAATCAAACTTCCCAAGCAGGAGCTTTGTGCGTCGTGCCA
>QHYO01000504.1:0-2960 GCA_003224135.1 Acidobacteriota bacterium
AAGGCCCGCGTGACCGAGGGCGAGACGGTTCTTCTCGCTGGCTGTGGTCCGATCGGCCTGCAGCTTTTGATGGTTACCAAATTAGTGGGCGCGCGCATCTATTCCAGCGACCCGATGCCCGAACGCCGCGCAAAAAGCCTGGCTCTTGGCGCCATCGAGTCTTTTGACCCCACAAATGGTAAGCTTGTGGAAGAGGTCAAGACCCGAACTGAGGGACGAGGTGCGGATGCGGTTTTGGTAGCGGTAGCGCATCCGGCGGTGGTGGAAGAAGCTCTGGCTGCGACGCGTCCGGGTGGACGTGTCCTGCTTTTTGCCGCCAACGATCCCGTAACTCGGATTGGCTTTCCTGCCTCGGCTGTGGGAATAGACGAAAAGGAAATTCTTGGCAGCTACAGTGCCGCCGTAGACATCCAAGAAGAGGCCGCCGCACTGGTGCTGCAGAAGAAACTGCCGGTAATGGAAATCGTCACGCACCGGTTTCCATTGGCTAGAATCCAGGAAGGACTGGAATTGGCCGCTAACCCGACGTCCGAGTCGCTGAAAGTCTTGATTACGCACGAATGAATACCTCTGCCAAAAAGACGATAGCTGCTGCGATCGATGAAGTCGTAGCGCTGGCGCGCCGCGTTGTGCCTCCCAAAATGACCGCGGCTGTTCTCTACGGCAGCGAAGATTTGCGCATTGAAGAAATCGATGTGCCTTCGCTCGCAGCCGACGAAGTGCTGCTTCGTGTTCGTCTGGCTCTGACCGATGGCACCGATCTGAAAGTGTGGAAGCGCGGCTACCACGCAAAAATGATTCGCCCGCCAGCCATTTTTGGTCATGAAGTTGTCGGCGAAGTCGTCGCTGTCGGCAAGCGTGTCGACGCCCGCTGGCGCCTCGGAGTTCGCGTGGTCGCGGCCAACTCCGCGCCCTGTTTCCGCTGCTATCACTGCCGTCGCGGCCAGGAAAATCTTTGTGAAGATCTTTTGTTCAACAATGGTGCGTACGCCGAGTACATGCGCATCCCGGGCCGGATCGTCACGGAAAACATGCTCGAAGTGCCGCATTCCGTGGACGACCAGAGCGCCGCGCTCGTGGAGCCTCTTGCATGCGTGCTGCGTGGCATTCATGAAATGGAATTGCGCACCGGCGACACTGCAGTGGTTATTGGCTGCGGGCCAATAGGATTGAAATTTGTGCGCATGCTGACGCGTCGGGGAATTCGTGTCATCGCGTTGGCTCGAAGAGATGCACCTCTCGATGTCGCGCGCCGGCTCGGCGCTTACGCAACGATCAACGTCAGCGGAACGCCGGATGTAATCGCCGCCGTGCGAGGGCTTACTGAAGATCAGCGCGGCCCGGATGCGGTCGTCGAGGCCGCGGGCAATCCTGCAGCGTGGCAAACCGCACTGAGCCTGGTTCGCCGCGGTGGTGTCGTCAATTTCTTTAGTGGCCTACCAGCAGGCACCAAAATCGAAATCGAGCCCGCAACCATCCACTACTCCGAAATTAAAATTATCTCGACGTTTCATCACACGCCGCGATTCATTCGCGAAGCCCTCGAAGCGGTGCGCCGCGGTGACATCTCCGCGCAGGATTTTGTGACTGAGGAGATTCGCCTGGCCGACTTGCCGCAGGCATTCGAGCGCATGAAATCGCGCAGCGGCGAAATCAAGCTGGCCGTCCGCCCGTGAACTGGGCTCGACTTCGCCCGTTGAACGTATACTTTTAATGTTGCATGTGTAGCCGTTATTCCGAGCGAGGCGAGGAATTTCTTCTGATGTTGCGTCCCGGCGAACTGGTAATCGCGCAGAGCGTTCCGCCACCTGGTTGCTCGATCGAAGCCGCTCAGCAGTACACGCGCTGGCTCGCCACGAATCATTACGAAAACTTCAACGTCGCAAGCTGGCTGCTGCCAAAAGAACTCCACCAGCACTTTTACAATCTTTATGCCTACTGTCGTTGGGCGGATGACCTTGGCGATGAAGTCCCGGACACACAACGCGCTCTGGGACTGCTCAATTGGTGGGAGCAAGAACTTGATGCCTGTTATGAAGGCCGCCCGTCCCATCCAGTTTTTGTCGCGCTTCGCGAGACCGTCGTCGCAAAAGATATTCCCAGACAGCCTTTCGCCGACTTGCTAAAAGCCTTTCGCAAAGACCAAATCGTCAAGCGCTACCGCACCTGGAATGCCGTTCTTGACTACTGCATCTACTCCGCGAATCCTGTCGGCCGGCTGGTGCTCTATCTTTGCGGGTATCACGACGAACCCCGTCAAAAACTTTCCGATGCGACGTGCACCGCTCTGCAACTCGCCAATTTTTGGCAGGACGTTTCGCGCGACCTTGAAAAGGGACGCATCTACATTCCGCTCGATATAGCCGCGCAGCACGGTGTCAGCGAAGACGACATCGTCTCGCGCCGTCTTTCCGACAACTACACTGCGCTGATGAAAGATTTAATCGCGCGTACGCGCTTGCTCTTTGATGAAGGCTTTCCTCTAGCAAAACGCGTCGCAGGCAAACTTCGCATCGATCTCGAGATGTTCAGCCGCGGCGGTCTCGCCGTCCTTGAAGCCATTGAAAAGAACGGCTACAACACGCTCCAGCATCGCCCCAGCGTCAGCAAAGCGAAACAAGCCAGGCTGCTCGGTCGCGTCTTGCTTAGCCAATTGTTTTCAGCAAAGGACGATTCGCCTACTGTAGGGGCAGGATACGCCCTGCCCGCGCCAAAAGACGCCGACGCAGCATCCATCGCTCAGTCGTACCAAAACTGCCACGACATCGCACGTGCCGCCCGCAGCAATTTTTATTACGCCTTCTATCTCCTTCCAAAACCCAAACGAGACGGGCTCGCCGCGCTCTACTCCTTTATGCGGCTCGTCGACGACGTCGCCGACGAAGGCACGGACGTCGCCAGAAAGCAACGCGGCCTCGCCAAATGGCGCGCCGCATTTGACGAAGCTGTCACAAGTCACT
>QHYO01000504.1:3013-8782 GCA_003224135.1 Acidobacteriota bacterium
CGACCTCATCTCAGGCGCTGAAATGGATTTGACGATCAAGACTTATCCGACCTTCGACCGCCTGCGCGAATATTGCTACCGCGTAGCCGGCACCGTTGGCCTAACCTGCACGCACATTTTTGGCTTCAGCGATCCTCGCGCCCTCGATCTCGCAGAAAAGCTCGGTCTCGCCTTTCAGCTGACCAACATCATTCGCGATGTACACGAAGACGCAGCACTCGGCCGCATCTACATTCCTGATGAGGACCTTGCACGCTATGGAGTTTCGCCACAAGACTTCGCAAAGAGCGAAGCCACCCTCGGCGTCCGCGAGCTTCTCCGCTTCGAAGCCGACCGCGCCTGGCAAATGTACGAAGAAGGCGCCGAACTCCTCGATCTGATTGATGTCGACAGCCGTGGCACTCTGTGGCTTCTGGTGCATACTTACAATGCGCTGCTCGCGCGCATCGAATCGCTTGATTTCGCGGTTTTCGGCGAACGCGTTCGCCTCAGCAAAGCAGAAAGAATGATCTTCATTGCCCGCGCACGCTTCGGGCGGCATACTCGGGATAATGTCCTCGAAAAACGTGATCGTGATTGGCGGCGGGCTGGCGGGTCTGGCAGCCGGCGTCGCACTGGCTGACGCAGGCTGCAGCGTGCGTCTGTTCGAACAGCGGCCCTACCTCGGCGGCCGCGCAACTTCCTATGTCTTGCCGAACGGCGAGCACGTGGACAATTGCCAGCACGTCACGCTCGGCTGCTGCACCAATCTCGAAGACTTCTACCGTCGCGTCGGATCCACCGGCAAAATCAAATTCTTCGATCGCCTGGTCTTCCTCGATCCGCAGGGCATGACCGGCATCATGAAAGCGGATTTTTTGCCCGCTCCCGTGCACATGACCGGCTCGTTTCTTTTTTTTGCGCCGCTCGCGTATCCGGACAAGCTATCCATCGCTCGTGCGCTCGCCGCAATTCTCTTTGCCGGCGGCCGCCCAAAGGACGCATACGCCGCCGATCCCATCTCAATGCTGGCCTGGCTGCAGCGCCACAAGCAAACGTCCACCGCCATCGAGCGATTCTGGCGAGTCGTTCTCGTCAGCGCCCTCAACGAAGAACTCGACCGCACCGACGCCCGCTTCGGCATCGACGTTTTCTGGAAAGCGTTCTTAGCTAATCGCACCGGATATAGAATGGGCGTTCCGTCGGTGCCGCTAGCAGAGCTCTATGAAGGCTGTCGCATCGCGATCGAAAAAAAGGGCGGGGAAGTCATCCTGCGCTCGTCTGTGCGCAGCCTGCGTTTCGAAAATGGCGCGCTCAAAGCAGCTCTCTTCGATGGAGGAAGGGAAGAGTCTGGCGATTCGTTCATTCTGGCGCTTCCTCACGACCGCACTGCCGAACTCTTGTCGAAAGAAGTCCGTTTCGCCAATCCATCGCTAGCAAATCTCGAGAAATTTAAAGTGTCTCCGATCACCGGCGTGCACTTCTGGTTCGACCGTGAAGTTACCCACGAACCGTTCATTACATTGCTCGACACGCAAACGCAGTGGATCTTCAACAAGACCGCTCTCTATCGAAAAGAAGATCCCGCCACTCCAGATCAGGGTCAATATCTCCAATTGGTCATCAGCGCGTCCTACGCCCTGGTAAGAAAATCCCGCGAAGAAATAATTGATTTGTGCTTGAAAGAAGTCCGCCAGGCGCTCCCCGCCGCACGCGAGGCCCAACTCGTCAAAGCCACCGTCATCAAGGAAGCTGCGGCCACTTTTTCGCCCGAACCCGGCGTCGATCAATGGCGCCCCTCACAAGAAACAAAAACTCCCGGTCTCTTTCTCGCAGGTGATTGGACCGCCACCGGCTGGCCGGCCACCATGGAAGGGGCCGTCCGCAGCGGCTACCTCGCCGCCGAATCCGTCCTCCGCTCCGCCAATGCCCCGCAAAAATTCCTGCAGCCCGACCTCCCCGTCACCGGCCTCTCGCGTTTTTTTGTCTGATGTAAATTCAGCTTTGCGAGGACTGCCTGACAACGTAGTGTCGCGCTCATCCCGCGATGCGGAGGTTAGACTGGGTAAACTGTTGGATGTCACACGTTTGCCTGAGTTGAGCGGCTGAGATAGACTGCCCAGCAAAGTGCCAGATACTTCTTCCATCATCGGTCGCACCGTCTCCCACTACACCGTGCTTGAAAAACTTGGCGGTGGCGGCATGGGCGTGGTCTACAAAGCAGAGGACGCCCGCCTCCGCCGTTTCGTTGCGCTGAAGTTCCTGCCACCGGAAGTTTCCCGAGACTCTCAGGCTCTGGCCCGTTTTCAGCGCGAAGCGCAAGCTGCCTCGGCCCTGAATCACCCCAACATTTGTACAATTTTCGACATTGGTGAACAGGACGGTGAAGCGTTCATCGCCATGGAATTTCTAAGCGGCATGACGCTGAAGCATCGCATCTCTGGGCAACGCCTTCCTACAGAAGAATTACTCAATCTGGCGGTCGAGATTGCTGACGCTCTGGATGCTGCCCACGCTCAGGGCATTATTCATCGTGACATCAAGCCGGCGAACATTTTCGTCACCGAACGGGGACACGCCAAGATTTTGGACTTCGGGTTAGCCAAGCGCTCGGAAGCGGGAACCGGGTCAATCGAAATTACGACGAGTACGGACCAGTGGAGCGGCGACACTACGGCGGAGCGTCTCACCGATGCCGGTTCCACCCTCGGTACCATTGCATACATGTCGCCTGAGCAGATAAGGGCGGAGGAGCTAGATCCACGCACCGATCTTTTCTCGTTCGGAGTGGTGTTGTACGAAATGGCCACCGGCGCGTCGCCTTTTCATGCCGATAGCACGGGTCTAATCTTCGACGCAATCCTAAATCGTGCCCCGCGGCCGCCTGGACGACTGAATCCTGAAATGCCTGCGGATCTGGATCGCATCATACAGCGCGCGCTCCAAAAAGATCCCGCTCTCCGTTACCAGGGAGCCGCCAAACTTCGTGATGACCTGAAGCAGTTGACTCGCGATACCGATTCGCGTCGCTCGGGCTCGGCGCAGTTACAACGCCGATGGCGGACTTGGGCAGCGGCAGCCTGTGGCGGTCTTGTCATCATCTCGGCGATTCTGGGATATTTCCTAACGCGTCCTCCGTTGCCGCCTCGCGTGCTACGAACTGTTCGGCTCACCAACACGAATCGGCCAAAATCAGATATCGTCACGGATGGTTCGCGGATCTACTTCATCGAAAACCAATCGGTACTTTCCCAAACTTCCGTCAACGGCGGTGAGACATTTCCAGTTCCGAACTCCTTAGAAGATACCGGCTTCGCCAACACTTTCGATATTTCGCCCGATGGTGCTCTGCTTTTGATGAACACAGCCCGGTGCACATCCCTCGACGGCCCTCTGTGGAGCGTCCCTGTGGTTGGCGGTTCGCCTCGACGATTGGGCAACTTGGATGGCCACTCTGCCGCGTGGTCGCCTGATGGGACGAAGCTCGTCTTTGGCAAGGGGAACGAAATATTCTTGGCGAAGAGCGACGGCGGCGATGCGCAACGGCTTTTAACCACGGCCGGAACCGCCAGCGATCTCCGCTGGTCGCGTGACGGATCGATACTGCGTTTCACAGTAAACGATCCTCGCACGAACAACCGATCCATCTGGCAAGCTTCAGTGGATGGCAGCAATCTTCATGCCTTGCTTCCGGGCTGGAATGCCACACCCAACGAATGCTGCGGTAATTGGACCACCGACGGAAAATATTTCGTATTCCAGGCACAACGCGACGATACCGCCAATCTTTGGGCTTTGAATGAACATGGGGGCCCTTTCCGCTCAACCGCACATGTCCCGGTGCAGCTGACGACCGGACCGATGAATGTTGGCAATCCAGTCCCAAGTCGCGATGGCAAGAAACTATTTGTCCAGGGTTGGCGGCCCCGCGGAGAATTGGTCCGCTACGACTCCAAATCCGGACACTACGCGCCGTACCTTTCGGGAATCTCCGCAATGGGTCTTGACTTCTCTCGCAATGGAGAGTGGGTCGCTTATAACGATGCGTCCGATGGCACCATGTGGCGAAGCAAAGTCGACGGAACGCAAAAGCTGCAACTCGTTTTCCCTCCGATGTTGGCCTACCTGCCACGCTGGTCTCCAGATGGCAGGCAAATCGCCTTCTTTGGTCATCCTCCCGGCGAGCCCTGGCAGATTTATTTCGTTCCCGCCGAAGGTGGCACTCCTGAACTGATCTATCGCACTGGAACGAATCTGGCGGACCCAAGCTGGTCGCCTGACGGCAAATCATTGGCTTTTGGGGAAAATTCGTTGAACAACCAGGGCTCAGCAGTTTACGTCCTCGATCTCAAGACGCGAAACGCCTCGAAGTTGCCAGGGTCGGATGGCCTCTATTCTCCGCGCTGGTCTCCAGACGGACGCTTCATCGCGGCCATTACCCTGGATTCTCTAAAGCTGATGCTCTTTGATCTCACCTCGCAAAAATGGGTCGAGCTCGCCAAAATTTTCGTGGCTTATCCTGTCTGGTCGAAGGACGCGCGTTATCTCTACTTTGACGGCATCCTCGATAACCAGGAAGGCTATTTCCGCGTGCGAATCACTGACGGCAAACTGGAGCGCATCTTCAGTATGAAAGGATTTCAGGCGGCGGGAGGAGCCTTCGGTAACTGGTCCGGCCTCGCGCCCGACGAATCTCCACTCCTCGTCCGCGACGCCAGCATCCAGGAGATCTACGCTCTCGATTGGGATACGCCGTAACCATCCTCATCCATGAAGGGCGCCGCTAGACTTTTGCCCGAACGCGGAGTCGATCAGCACCCCAGTCTGGTCCTCGCGAGCGACTGGACCGGCACCATGAGGAAAAACGTGAGAAAGGTAGCGAACGGAGCTAGCTTCTTTGTGCTTCTTTCCCTGGCGATAATTTTCAGCGTGGCGGTCTCGGCACAAGATCCAGTCAAAGCCCGGGCACAACTTCGAAACCTTAGAGGTCGTAATCCGAAACCTGAGGATGCCACCAAGGCCATTCTCGACGCCCTTAACAGATATGAAGTCGTCGCAATGGGCGGGCACATGGCAATAAAGACCTCGACGACTTCATTCTCCACCTCGTCCGCGATTCTGCCTTTCCAAGCAAGGTAAATGACGTGCCCGTAGAATGTGGCAATTCATTGTACCAGCCCATTTTGGACCGCTACATTGCAGGCGACGATGTACCACTGTCCGAAGTGCGTCAAGTTTGGCGCAATACCACTCAGCCCATGTGTGCATGTCAGGCTTCTACGAAGTACTTTTCCCTTTGGTGCGCAGGATCAATCAGAAGGTTCCGCCGGAAAAGAAACTCCGTATGTTGGCGGGCGATCCTCCGATCGACTGGAGCAAAGTCACTGGACAAGACTTACTTTTCAGAAATGGTGGATCCGTATCTTTATCTTGGTCCGAGTAACTTGTTGCTGGTTGAGCCTGGACCGGCCGAGATTTTTCTGAACAAGGATTACATGAAAGAACTCAAACGAAGAGCGGCACTAATGGGCGGCGGACCGTGGGCCGACCAGGGGAATCCCGACAACATTTCCGACCGTGATTCAAATCCGTTCTTATCCGACGCATTCAAAACGCTATTCCATTCTCTCGGCATCGGTCCATCACAGTTCGCATCATCGCCTGCAGTGGACATTCCCTGGAGAGTTCCACAACGACTTGAGGCGATTCATTTGTCTCCAGAAGTTCTAAAGAAATTCGCCGGGGAATATGTCCCCGACTCGCCAGCTGGCGTGAGTATTCCCCCTATTG
>QHYO01000505.1 GCA_003224135.1 Acidobacteriota bacterium
GCCAGTCCTTAGGGCCCGATGTGAACGTCAGGATGCGTGGCATCTTTCCTCCAGGCGTCCTAATCATGCCGGATCGAGAACGCTCTCACTGCCCTCTCCTACCTGCTGTCGCCACATCGCGCTGTAGAGTCCTTTTTTCGCGAGCAAATCTTCGTGGCGGCCACTCTCCACGACACGCCCTCGTTCCAATACGTAGATGCAGTCCGCGTGCATAACCGTGGAAAGGCGGTGCGCGATCAATATGGTGATGGCATCGCGGCTCGCAGCCACGTCTCGAATCGTTTGGCTGATCTCTTCCTCTGTCAAGGAGTCCAACGAAGAGGTCGCTTCGTCGAACACCAGCAATTCCGGGCGGCGCAGCAGGGCGCGCGCGATGGAAATTCGCTGCTTCTCTCCACCTGAGACTTTGACTCCACCTTCGCCGATCTTCGAGTCGAGTCCGTGATCCGCTCGCAGTAATAAACCCTCGACGGCGGCCTGACGCAGGACTTCGAGACATTCCTCGTCGGTGGCATCAGGCCTCACGAATTGCAGGTTCTCACGGATCGTGCCGGAAAAGAGTTGCGTATCCTGGGTGACAAATCCGAGTCGATCTCGCAGATCTTCGATTGCAACCTCATCCTCCGGGGTTCCGTTATAGAGGATATGACCGCTCATGGGCCAGTAGAGACCAACCAAGAGTTTCACGAGCGAGGTCTTGCCTGCGCCAGACGGTCCCACAAACGCAACCGTCTCCCCGCGTTTCACGCGGAACGAGATTCCGCTAAGCGCCGGTGAAGACGCGGACTGATGCTGGAAAGTGACCTGGTCGAACTCGAGTGTTTCCAACGAGGCTAGTGCCACCGGATGCTCCGGTTTCGGTTGTACCGGCATTCTGAGAATCTGTTCGAAGTTGTCGAGCGATGCTTCGGTCTCGCGATAGGCGTTGACCACGTTTCCCAATTCCTGAAGGGGACCAAAAATAAAAAACGAATAGATAAAGAGCGAGAAAAACTGTCCGACGGTAATGCGCTGCGTATAGATGAGATACAGCATCAGAAACAAGATCGAGGTCCGCAGAAGATTTACGATGCTGCCTTGAACAAAACTGAGGCTGCGAAGGTAGCGAACCTTTTCAAGTTCCAGTTTGAGAATCTTATTCGTGGTGGAGTTGAGGCGATCGATTTCTTGTTGCGCGAGACCGAGACTCTTTACCAGTTCGATGTTTCGCAGCGATTCCGTCGTTGCGCCGGCAAGCGCTGTCGTCTCATTCACAATGCGTTTTTGAACGGTCTTGATTCTGCGGCTCAGCAACGAACTCAAGCCGCCGAGAAGAGGGACAGTCAGCAAATAGGCCGGAGCGATCGACCAATGCACTTTGGCCGCATAAATGGTCACGAACACCAGGCCAATTAGCGTCGTGAAGACCATGTTTACAAGCAACGCTATGAACTTCTCGACGTCGCTTCGAACTCTCTGCAACTTTCCGAGCGTTTCTCCGCTGCGCTGATCCTCGAACAGGGCGTACGGAAGATCCAAAGAGTGTCGCACACCATCGGTGTAGATACGGGCGCCAACTTTCTGGGTGATCACATTAACAAAATAATCCTGGAAATTCTTTGCAATACGCGACACCAGCGCCACACCGACAGCAGCCGCCAACAACAGGGTCACTCCGCGGACAAACTGCGGGCTTGAATACTCCCGGTAGCGAGTTGCATAGGAATCAATGATGTGCCGGAAAATGAGTGGGTCCAGCAGCGAGAAAACCTGATTAATCGCCGCCAGGATGAGTGCGACGACCGCAAGCTTCCAAAAATCCTTAAAGTACCGGTAAAGAGTGGCCATCGTTCCGG
Organism: Acidobacteriota bacterium; assembly: GCA_003224135.1. GTDB lineage: Bacteria > Acidobacteriota > Terriglobia > Acidiferrales > UBA7541 > Acidiferrum. The sequence goes on from QHYO01000505.1 coordinate 1,836, forward strand.
AGTCGTCGCCCTGCGCACCACGTTAGATGATTTATTCCGGGAACCGTTACCATCTTGGCTTCCCGTAAGCAACCATCTTCAGCATAAATCTCCTGCGCGCCCGGCGGCAGGAAGTCCTGTGCTGCCGCGGCGATCCCGCCCGGGTTCAGCACGTTCACGCGGATCTTGCGATCCTGCAAAGCTGAGGTCCACGTGCGCGCGAATGAACGGAGAGCTGCTTTGCTGGCGGCATACACAGTTATCGTTGGGAAGCCTCTACCGCCGCTCCCCGCCGCGCCGTTTAATATGATCGACGCGTGATTGCGCAACAACGCCAATGCTTTTTGCACAATGAACAGCGTGCCGCGAACATTGACATTGAATGTGGCGTCGAAACTTTCGGGCGTGACTGTTCCGAACGGCTCCAGGAGATTGCCAACACCCGCACTCGCGAAGATGACGTCGATGTGTCCCTGCTCCGTGAGCTGTTCTCTCATTTGTGAAGCCGAGCGAAGAATTCGACTGTGATACTCATCGAAGCGCCTTCACACTGCATTGTTGGACAAGTCAGACAAGTCTAGACAAGTTTTCGAACTAGCAAAGCTGTGGTAGTCTTCGCGTAAGTCTACCGGAGAGCGGGTTTTACGGTTCTCGAGTTTGAATGATTCGAACCATCGACCTCCCGGTATCGCACCAAGAGGTCATTGCCTTGGTCATGCGTCGTAAATTAATGATTCTACGAGAAGTGGTCGGGGCGAAAAGGATTTGAACCTTCGACCTCCTGGTCCCGAACCAGGTACAAAAATCACCTAAGTCGCTGTCCTGGCGTCCATTATGGTTTTTCGGGCCGCTCTCTGTTAGACAAGTTTGGACAAGTCGGATTTCGGAGCAGTCATTGCAATTTAGGAAGGCCCTCGAGGTTGTAGGCCAAGAAAATCGGGAAGTACGTGTTTTGACAAGTTCCCGATTCCAGCGTCTGGTTATCGGAATCAATGATCTTCTCGGATGAGAACTGTCTTTGTTCGAGTTAGCCAGCTTTGGTTCGGCGAAAAATGGCGCAACTGACTGCGCAGCCACGAATCAGTTTCCCTTTAGCGAAGGAGCGAGACCCCGGCTTGTGTTGCCGCAGCGCGGAGCCGATCGTCAAGCGTTGCCAGCGTTAGCCTCTGACTCCGCGCGAGATCCAGGTAAACCGCGTCATAAGCCGATAGCTGAAAGGCTCGCGCTGTTCCTAAAGACTGCCGAGCGGAAACGACGCTGGTTTCTGTGTCGACGGCCTGAGCGACAAACTGTTCCAAGTCGATCACCGCTTGGTCAACATCTGCAGCGGTCAAAATGGATCGCCGCTGCGCGACTGCCAGACCATTGCTCATCTCAAGATGCCACAGGGCGGGAACGACAGCTCTAGCACCCTTAAGGAGGTGCTGCTTCACGCGGTTGGCAAAAGGCGGCATAGGGTTGTCGAGAAACCAGGAAAGTGCAACGGAAGCATCAAGGACAAAACCATTCAAGCCCGGCCCTCCTCTATTAGTTCTTTCACGTCCACGCTTCGGGTCAGCTTGACGCGTTTTCGAATCCTTTCGATATCCTGAAAAACATCTCTCAAGCTGGTTGCGGGAGCGGCGGGAACCAGGACAGCTGTCAGTTCGCCACGTCGAGTTATGCCAATCTTCTCCCCCTCCCGGGCGCGTTCCACGAGTTCCGAGAGTTTCTGCTTGGCCTCGAACAGTCCAACGGTACGCATAACTCCGACCTCCAATCTAGATGATTAGTCTAGATCGATATGGTTGACAGAGTCAAGCCGGCGACGCACTCGAGGAAAGCCGCATAGAGGCTAACGGGGTAATGCGAGCCGACAATCGCAACAGGGCAGGTTAGCCGGACAAGCGTGGACACAATCGGTACGGTCGGGCGGTCCTTGCTTGACACTAAGAAATAAACCGCCCACCCACTCGCAACGAGAAAGCCCGCAGCCGCCCATATTGCAATTCGGTATTTCATGCTGCACCTCCCGCTGTCTTGGTCGAATGGTCTCGCTCTCAAATGGACAAGTTTGGACAAGCGAGCGCGATGGTGTGCAGAGAGGCGGGCGGATATTTCGCGAGAAACTATTTTGGTTCGATGACGCTTAGTCCCCTTACTTGACCAAAGTGCCGTTTGTTGAACGTGGCTACCTCGCTGCCGCGCTCCAGCGGAGACCTCCAATTCGGCCCAGATACGCGCATGCTCGTACGCAGTCTGCTCGGTGTAGGGGATGATCGGCAGAGACTGCAGAACGGCGTCCAGGTAACGCTGCCGCGTGACCTTATGCGTCCCGGTCGCTCGTTCCACTCCATGCCATAGCTCGGCAACCGTGATGGCCGCAATCTCAAATCGATCATTCGGACGGGACATGACCCATCTCTTCAGGTCAAAAGTGCCTTTCTCGCCCCGAATGACGACGTCCGCGTCCAGGATTATCGCCATTTGTCGGCCGGTGCCTTGAGGCTCTTGCGAGCAGCTTCCAAGTCACGATGCCACGCTCTGGCTTCGTTCTCAGGCAAGTCGGTTTTAGCCAGAGCCTCGGCCAAATCGCGGCCAGCACAAACTTTTTCGTTGTCCGGTACAAGGCGCGCGACCGGCTCACCGTTCTTCAGAAGCACAAACGTAACGTTTTGATAGCGCGCGCGGTTA
>QHYO01000506.1 GCA_003224135.1 Acidobacteriota bacterium
GAAACCAGCCAACTGCGCTGCTTCGGCCGTGGCTTTGCCGACGGCCGCGATTTTGGTAGCGGGTGGGAGATCACGGAAATTGATTTGGAGAGAGACGAGACGCTCGGCGATGGCGGTAACTGCGTTCTGGCTCGTGAAGAACAACCAGTCGAAATATGCGAATTTGCAAAGAGCGGAATCGAGTTGGGCGTAGTCCAGCGGCGGAAGAATTTGAATGAGAGGGAGCAAATCAACTTCTGCGCCGTGCGCGCGGAGGGCCGCGGCGAGCACGGCGGATTGAGATTCGGCGCGCGTAATGACGATGCGCTTGCCGCCCAGGGAAGATGGAGAGCGGTCAGCCACGCTGGCGGTAAACCTCCTGGAGAATTTCGCGGGCTCCAGAATCAATGAGGAGTTGCGCGACACGTCGGCCGAGTTCGCGAGCCTGTTCGGGCGACGCGGTTGCACGCTGGCGGACGTGCTGCGTGCCGTCTGGCGAACAAACGACAGCGTCAATGGCAAGTTCTCCCCGTTCAATGCGTGCCCACGCGCCAAGCGGAACCTGACAGCCACCCTCAAGCGCTCCGAGCAGCGAGCGCTCCGCAACTATGGACTGACGAGTTTCGAAATCGTCAAGCGCCGCGAGAGCGTCGGCAATTTCTGTGTCTTTGAGACGCGCTTGAACACCAAGAGCGCCTTGGCCCACGGCAGGCATGCAGACTTCCGGCGAAAGAATCTCGCTGATGCGATTGCTCCAGCCAAGACGATCGAGTCCCGCTTTAGCGAGCAAGATGGCATCGTATTCGCCGCTTTCGACTTTGCGCAGACGCGTGTCAACGTTACCGCGCAAATCGCGTACATCAAGATCGGGACGCAGATGTCGGACCTGCGATTGGCGCCGCAGACTGCTGGTTCCCACGCGAGCTCCCTGACGAAGTGTGGCAAGTGTTTCGCCTTTTGCGGCGATGACGCAGTCGCGGGCATCTTCGCGGCGACAAATCACGGGAAAGCAGAGACGAGAGGGCACGTCAGTCGGAATATCTTTTACACTGTGAACGGCAAGATCGATCTGCCCGTCGAGCAGGGCTTCTTCAAGTTCCTTGATAAAAACACCTTTACCGCCAATTTGCGAAAAAGCCGCCTGCTGCAACTTGTCGCCAGTGGTTTTGATGATGACGATGTCAGCATCGGCGCCGGTGGTTTGAAAGATTTTCTTACGGACGAATTCGGCCTGCCACTTGGCGAGCATGCTGCCACGGGTTCCAATTCTAATGGGGCGAACCGGTTTCACGGACGTTCCCGGTCCGGCAGAAATAGTTCGCGAATGGCTTCGACCTGCTGAATTTTTCGACGAAGGTCCTTTTCACCTTGCAGGCGGCGAGCAGGATCAAGGAGCATTTTCTCCAACAGCTGATCGATTATGGTTTCGACTTGTTCGCGCTGCTCGGAAGTCAGACCCGGGATACGCTCGGCGCGTTCACGAATGAATTCGGCACGCTCGGCTTTCAGTTTGTGGCGGAGAGCTTCGACTATGCCAATAAGATTAACACTGGCCTGCCAAGTGAGAAATTTACCGACGTGCTCATCGACAATGACCTCAGCGCGGGGGATTTCACTTTCGCGAGCGCTGCGGTTCTGCTGGACGATTTGAGTCAGGTCGTCGATGTTATAGAGGTAAAAATTGTAGAGATCCGCAGCGTCCGGATCGACATTGCGTGGCATGCCGAGATCCATGACGAAAAGCGGGCGATTTCCCCGCGCGGTCATGGCTTTTTCGAGTACGGAGCGTTTCAGCACAGGTTCTTCGGCGGAGACGCTGGAGACGATGACGTCGGGGAGGGTGAGAGCGGATTCCCAGTCGTCCCAAGCGATGACTTTGCCAGAAAATTCGCGCGCGAGATGATCGGCGCGATCGCGCGAGCGGTTCATCACGAAAAGGCGCGCAATGTTGCGGTCACGAAGTTGCGAAACGATTTGTTCGCTGATCAGGCCTGCGCCGAGCACGAGCGCGATGCGCTCCTGCAATTTCCCGAAAATGCGCTCAGCGAGTTTGACGCCAGCGGAAGCGACAGACATCGGGCGCGCGCCAAGTTCGGTTTCGGAACGAACGCGCTTGCCGACTTCGAGCGCACCTTGAAAAAGGCGATTCAACACCGGGCCTGTTGCGCCATGTTCGTACGCGATGCGATAGGCTTCGCGAACCTGGCCGAGAATTTCCGCTTCACCGAGCATCATGGAATCAAGGCCGGAAGCGACACGGAAAAGGTGGCGAACAGCGTTGCGATCGTAATGGTGATAGAGCGAAGGGCTGAGCAGATCAAGCTGAACAGAATGGAAGCTGCTGAGATAATTCGAGAGAGCGGCGGCAGATTCGCGCGTGGTTTCGGGCGGGACGCCGTACACCTCGCTGCGATTGCACGTGGAGAGGACGAGAGTTTCATGGAGAATGCCGCGCGCGCGAAGTTCCTCGGCGGCCTGTCGCGCCTGGTCGTTGGTGAAAGACACGCGTTCGCGCACCTCGACTGGCGCTGAGCGGTGATTCAGTCCGACGAGAACAATTTCCATGGCGTTAATTGCGTGCTCCCAGCAACTCCTAGAAATAGCGGTGCGAGCGCGAGAAAAACAGATTCACAACAGTGAAGCTAAAAATAACAATCGCAAAATTAAAAATGCAAAGCTGCGAGGCACGCGCTCCGCGCCAGCCGGGATTGCGGGCGAGCCGCAAATAAAAAACGTATGCGACGAGGACGAGCAGCGTGACGACGTATTTGGGATCGTAATGCCAGACATTCCCGGTGAGGCGGTCGACCCACACGAAGCCGAGAACGGTACCGATAGCGATGGAGATGAGCCCCACGAGGACGCTGCTCTGACTCATGCGATCGAGAAGATCAAGCGAAGGCAGACGCCAGACGACATCGCCAACCCGGTGTTGGTGGAGCAGGCGTTGTTCGCCGAGGTAGATGAGGCTGAGTACGCAGGAGAGGCCGAATGCGGCGTAGGCGAGAATACTGAGCGTGACGTGAAACGCGAAGGCCACGCCGGTGGCGGGTGGTGCGGCTAAGCGGTCCGGCGGGGAGAGCTGGGCGAAAAGGAAAAACGCCAAAACGAATGGAAGAACAAAAGCTCCGACCGAACGCTGGCGGTGAAAAAGTTCGAGGCTTAGGTAGGTGAGCGCAAGCAGCCAGCCGAAAAGCGACATGGAGCCGGATAGGTCATGATAGGGAACCGTGTGGAGGCCGCGAGCGCGTTCGAGCAGGGCGAAATAGTGGGCGACAAGGCCGGCCGCGAGAAGGAGTGAACCGAGGCGGCCGGACCATTCGCGGCCCGCTACCAGATAGCCGATATAGGCGGCAAAGCTGCCGACGTACGCCGCAAGTGTAAGTAAGAAAAAGAGATGATTCATTGAGCCAGCCAGACGCGTGAACAACGTTGCGTGCGTCTGGACTCCCTGCCTTGAGTATAGCGTAGGCGGTCGCGCGCCGCATGGCAGGCCGACAGAAAGCGTGGCTGCCGACTTGTGTGACTGCCGGGCGCGGGCATCGGGCTGCGCAATGTGTTATCCTCAACGTTGACGAAATCCATGTCCACACTCTCAGTATCGCTGAGCCGTAAAGAACTTTTTCTGCGCGCGTGCAAAGGCGCGGCGCTGCCGCGGGTGCCGGTATGGATGATGCGGCAGGCGGGGCGGTACTTGCCCGAATACCGCGCGCTCCGCGCAAAGCACGCATTCCTGGAAGTGTGCAAGACGCCGGATCTGGCAGTGGAGGTTTCGATGCAGCCGTTCCGGCGGCTGGACGTTGACGCGATCATTGTGTTCTCTGACATTTTGATTCCAGCGGAAGCAATGGGGCTGCCGCTCGAGCTCGGTGATGCGGGGCCGAATTTGCCGGAGCCGGTGCGCTCGTTGGACGCGGTGCGGAAATTGCGGCAATTCGATCCGGAGACGGAGACAGGATTTTTGATGGAGGCGATCCGGCGGATCGTTCGAACGGCAGGGACGGACGTGCCTGTGCTGGGATTTGCGGCAGCGCCGTGGACATTGGCGTGTTACATGGTGGAAGGGCGCACGAAAGAGGGCTTCGCGACGGTTAAGAATTTTTTACATTCGGAGCCGCTCGCGTTTCGCGAATTGCTGCAGCGGATTGCACAAGCGACGATTTTGTATTTGAAGGCGCAAATTGCGGCGGGTGCTTCGGCGGTTCAGTTGTTCGATACCTGGTGCGGCGAATTGGCGATGCCGGATTATCGGGCGTTTGCGTTGCCAGCGGTGCAGGAAGTGATCTCGGCATTGCGCGAAACGGTTCCGGTGATTTACTACACGAAGGCGTCGCATCATTTGCTGCCGGCGGTGGCGGAGGCGGGAGCAGAGGTGCTTAGCTGCGATTGGCGAGTGAATTTGGCGGAGTTTCGCGAGACCATTGGGTCGAAGATCGCGCTGCAGGGGAATCTTGATCCTGCGGTTTTGTTTGCACCCCAAGAACACATACGACAGACGACGCGGGGGATTCTCGAGCAGCTTGGCGGTGTAGGACATATTTTGAATTTGGGGCATGGGATTCTGCCGGGAACACCGGTTGAGAATGCACAGACATTTATTACGACGGGGCAGCAATTTTTGTTTACGGAAACGGCCTCCGGGAAATAGCACAGGAATTGGACGATGATTCCACAACCTACACTCGAACAGATGAAGGACGAGCTTCGCGTAAGCGCGGAGTTTCTGGCTCGCTATAACCGGCCAGGGCCGCGGTACACAAGCTATCCGACGGCGCCGGTGTGGAACGATGCGTTTGGTCCGGCGGATCTGGAGGCCGTGCACGCCGCGGCAGACTTAGCGCGCACGCCGGTTTCGCTCTACATGCACTTGCCGTTCTGCGAGAGCTTGTGTCTGTTCTGCGCGTGCAATGTGATCATCCAGAAAGACAAGCGGGTTTCGATTCCCTACTTCAATGTTTTGAAGAAAGAGATTGCGCGGGTCAGCGAATCCGTTTCGCGCGAGCGCGAAGTGGTGCAATTTCACTGGGGCGGTGGAACGCCCACGTATTCGGCGCCGGCGCAACTGGAAGATTTGTTTGCTTACACGAAGGAGCGTTTTACATTTTCGCCGGAAGCGGAAATTGGAATTGAGGTCGACCCACGGGTGACTTCGCGCGAGCATCTGGAAACACTGCGGCGGCTGGGGTTCAACCGGCTGAGCATGGGCATTCAGGATTTTCACGAGCCGGTGCAGCAAGCGATTCACCGCATCCAGCCATATGAAATCACGCGCGATCTGATCCTTGCCGCGAGGAGCCTGGGTTTTGACAGCATCAACGTGGACTTGATTTACGGCCTGCCGTATCAGACCGCAGAAACATTTGCGCATACCGTAGATCAAATCATCGGACTTGCTCCAGATCGCATCGCGCTTTTCAGCTACGCGCATGTGCCATGGCTGAAGAAACAGCAAGGTTCGTTTGCCGCGCATCTGCCAGAAGGCATGCAGAAGTTTGAGATTTTCCGGACCGGGCTGCTGAAGTTTGTGGAAGCGGGTTACCTCTACATTGGCATGGATCATTTCGCAAAACCCGGCGACGAACTTGCTACGGCGCAGGCGCATCGAACACTGCACAGGAATTTTCAGGGATACACGACCAAGGCGGGAGCGGATCTTTACGGGATGGGTGTCACCGCGATCAGCGGCTTTCACGCTGCGTACGCGCAGAATTTTCGCGAACTTCCCGCGTGGGAGAAGGCAATCGCTGAGCGAGGCATCGCGACAATGCGCGGCTATCATCTTTCCGCCGAAGACCGGTTGCGGCGAGAAGTGATCAGCCGGCTGCTGTGCCATACGGTGATCCCGAAACGGGAGATTAACGAGGCGTAACGGCTGGAGGTGCCGCGCGAGGATGGGCTGCTGACGATTGACGGTGACGAAATACGCGCGACGTGGCTAGGGCGCATCTTCATACGTAATCTGGCAATGCTGTTCGATCCTTATCTCGAGCAACAGCAACTGGTGGCCAAGCCGCTTTTCTCTAAGACGCTCTGAGCCGTGGCGTCCACTCCGCTAACCATCGTTGTCGGTGCAGGAATTTCCGGTCTCACGTGCGCACATGCACTGAACAAATCGGGTCAA
>QHYO01000508.1:0-389 GCA_003224135.1 Acidobacteriota bacterium
AGCAGCGTCAGCGCTACATATCGTTCGCTCATCAATACAGCGCCGCTGTGCGCAATCTGCACGCGCATGGCAACGGACAGCACCATGCCCAGCACTACACAAAATAGCGCCAGCCACAAATAGCGAAGGCCCACTTGCTTGTGTCCGCAGGAAATCAAAACGGATCCTTTAACTCCAGGCAGCGGTCGTTTCAGCGGCTTGAGTCTACCTGAGATTCATCAGCCTGCAGACCCCAGCCGAAGCGCAGTAACTGAAGAAATCAAGGATGTCGCAAAAGGAGGAAAATTGGTGCGGTGGAAAGGATTCGAACCTTCACGGTATTGCTACCGCCAGCCCCTCAAGCTGGTGCGTCTGCCAGTTCCGCCACCACCGCATAAAACTCAATCGCT
>QHYO01000508.1:410-2300 GCA_003224135.1 Acidobacteriota bacterium
CGATTGTCCTGCAATCTTGCGCAAAAGCAATCAAAACTGTATCACTCATTTCGCGCGTCGCGAAATTTCTGCTCGGCAGCGATTACGGCTTCGGATTCTGCGAAGCGGACGGCGTGCTCCCCGGAGTTGTCGCAGGAGCCTTCTCTGGAGTCGCCGCAGGAGTTTGCGGCGGCGCCGGTTTCGTTGCTGGCTTCGCTCGATCGTAAATTACGGAGCTTCCTTGCCCAGCCGAACGATCCGACCGCAACGCCAAAGCCATCGCGCAGACCATGAACATCACTGCGCACCAGGTTGTCGCTTGGGAAAGTACGGTTGCAGCGCCGCGCGGACCGAATGCCGTCTGGCTACCCGCACCACCGAACGCTCCGGCCAAGTCAGCCGCCTTGCCGCTCTGCAGCAATACCACTATGATCAGCACCAGGCAGTTCATTACGAAAAACGCGGGCAACACCCAGGAAAACCAGCGGTTATCTCCAAGCCGCCAGCCTAGAACAATAATTCCAAACCCAATCAGGATCGCAACCGACCATTTCATCCAACCTGGCATTGCTTCAGCACCTCAAAATTCTTCAAAATTCTGGCTTTTGCCGGACTAGTTGCAGTTAACGATCGCCGCAAATGACTTCGTGTCCAGACTCGCTCCGCCCACAAGAGCACCGTCGAGTTCCTGCTGCGCCATCAACCCCTGAATGTTGTCAGGCTTGACGCTGCCGCCGTAGAGAATCCGTATGCCGGCGGCCAACTCGTCGGAAAACTGATCACTCGCACACCGCCGCAGGAACCCGTGGGCCGCCGAGGCAATTTCGGGCGTAGCCGTACGACCCGTCCCAATTGCCCAGACTGGCTCGTAGGCTAGTAGAATACGGGAGAACTCTTCGGGGGTCAACGCCCCAGGTCCGCCGATAAATTGCTGAGAAAGCACCTCTTGGGTCCTTCCCTCTTCGCGCTCAGCAAGCATCTCTCCCACGCAGACAATTGGAACCAGCCCGTCGGCAAGCGCGGCTCGTGTTTTCTGAGCAACGGATCCGTCGGTCTCGCCAAAGTATTGGCGCCTCTCTGAATGTCCAATGATCACGAATTGGCACCCTGCCTCGGCAAGCATTCCGGCGGAAACCTCACCGGTGAACGCGCCCTCTTTCTGCCAGAAAAGATTCTGCCCGCTGATTGCGACGTTGCTGCCCTTTACTGCTTCGACGGCCGCGGGTATCGATGTAAAGGGCGGCGCAACGACGATATCGCAGTGCAATGCGTCAGAAACGAGGGGCAGGAACGCCGCGAAAAACGCTCGTGTATCCGCCTGCGTCTTGTACATCTTCCAATTCCCTGCAATCACTCTGCGACGCCCTCCGCCGCTTGGTGTGACGCTCATCGGTTGGTCAGCGCCTCAACGCCAGGCAATTTGCGTCCGCCGAGAAACTCGAGCGACGCGCCGCCTCCAGTAGAAATGTGCGAAATTTTTCCGGCTACACCGGACTGGTGCACTGCCGCCACAGAATCTCCTCCTCCAACGATTGACGTCGCGCCAGAATCGGTCGCGGTCGCCACCGCCTTCGCGATTTCAAGCGTGCCTTTGGCAAACGCCGGCATCTCAAACACCCCCATCGGCCCGTTCCAGACGATGGTTTTCGCCTTTGCAATTTCGGCTGCGTAAGCCTTGATCGTCTTGGGACCAATATCCAGGCCCATTTCATGCACGGGCGTCGCAGCGACGTCACCTGTTGTGGCAGGAGCGTCAGCTTTGAATTCTGGCGCTGTTATATGATCCGAAGGCAACAAAAATTTGAAGTTGCGGGCCTTTGCATCGGCAAGAATTTTCTTCGCCAAATCGATCTTGTCATTCTCGACGAGCGACTTCCCGATCGTCAGACCTTCCGCTTTCAGAAACGTATA
>QHYO01000064.1 GCA_003224135.1 Acidobacteriota bacterium
ACAGCGAGCCTCGCAACGGACGAAATGGAAAACCAGGAAGCGTTGAGGATAGGACTGGCGGCGATCCTGGGGCTGGTAGCCGCGGGCGGAAACCTGCTGGGCGGATATTTCGTGGTTCGCAAAGAGTGGCCGCGCCGGTTCCTGCAATATTTTCTGGCGTTGGGCGCGGGCTACATGCTGGCCGTCTCGCTGATCGATATTATTCCGGAGTCAGTGCGACTTGCGGGACAAGGTGCATTTCTGTATGTGCTTGCCGGATTTTTCCTGCTTCATCTTTTCGAACATACAATTGCTCCACATTTTCATTTTGGCGAGGAGACTCACGAAGAGGAGTTTTCAAAGCGCAACGCGCGTCGAGCGGTGCTGCTCGGGTTGGCGATTCATGCGTTTTTTGACGGCGTGGCGATTGC
>QHYO01000066.1 GCA_003224135.1 Acidobacteriota bacterium
TGCGGAGATCGCGAAGATTTTGAGTTGTTCGGAGAGTGCGCTGAAATCGTTGCTGTTTCGCGCGTACGAGGTGTTGCGAGTGGAGTTGGCGCCGCTAGTGAGACAGGGAAAAGCAAAGTAAGAAGGATGGGAATGATGAGCTGCACAAAAATGGAAGAACGGATTTTGGCCTACGTCGATGGCCGGCTGAAGGACAGCGAACGGAGCGAGACTGAAAAGCATCTGGCTTCGTGTGCGGCGTGCCGCGTGCGCGTGAATGAGTTTCGGTCGGTAGGCGAACTGCTGGATGAACTGCCGCTGGTGGAACCTTCGCCAGCGTTTGATGTGAGAGTGCGTGCGCGTGTGGCTGCAGAGCCAGTCAAGCCAAGTTGGTGGGCATGGTTGAGGCCGTCGCCGCGAATTGCGTTTGCGGCTTCGGCGTTGTTGGTGGCGACTTTGTGGATTGGGTATCACTCGCAAATCATTGCGCCGCCGGCGATTCCTCCTGATGAAGCGGACGCACAGATGATGCAGGACATTTCTGTGATGGAAGATCACGATACGCTGGCGAATTTTGAACCGTTGAAGGAACTACCGCCAGCGGTAGATAACGCGGATGACGCGGACGATTCAGACCATCAGATGTAAGGCGAAATGCGGAAAAGATTCCAACTCGGATGGGCAACGCTGGCGGTGATTGGTTTTGCCGTCTTAAGCGGTGCTATTGGCGGCGCGGTAATGGCGCAGCAATCGCAAAATCATCCCGACCGTCCGCCGCAGAGGCAGCAGCCTGCACCTCGTCCACAGACGCAGCGGCCGAGCACAAATAATCCGAACGCCAGCCGGGCGCCGGCGCAACAGGGGCGCCAGCCAAGTCCCGCCGCAAATCGTCCGGCGGAACGTCTACCGGAGCGTCGATCGGAACGGGTGCCGAACCGGACCTCAGAACATCAAGCGAACCAACGCCAACTGAACAATGAAATGAACGGGCCGCCCAACCGGAATGAGAATCGGCCGCCTTCGGCGACGAATGGACCTGCACGTTCGAATAATTTCAGAAATTCGACCGATTTCAGCGAGCGGCCGAATGAAAACAGGCCAGGAGCAACACTGCGGCCCAGACAGCAGGCTGGTGTGGGCGCGCAGCGTCCGTTTGTGGACCGCATGCGCGAATTAACGCCGCAACAGCGCGACCGTGTGCTACAGAACAGCAAAGCATTTCAAAACCTTGCTCCAGAGCAGCAAGGCCGCATCCGGCAGCAGTTCAATCAGTGGGACCGCTTGAATGGGCAACAGCGGGCAGATCTGCGCGCGAAAGAAGATACCTGGCGCAGGATGACGCCTGAGCAACGCGAGCATATTAAGAATGATGTGCTGCCGAAGTGGAGACAGATTCCGTGGGAGCGCCAGCAGGCGATTCAGCAGAAGCTTGGCGTGCTGCAAAATATGCCGGAGTCCGCGCGCAACCGGCGCTTGAGCGATCCGAACTTTACGCGCGGAATGAGCGACGAAGACAAAGCGACACTGCACGACTTGAGCCACTTGCATGTGGGCGGGCGGAAATACGAAACTCGACATAGGAAAAACGTGGTGCTGCGGCCGCTAGGCTCGGAGCCAGGTGTTGACTCCTCGAAGGTTTGAAGAAACAAGATCAACAGTCCAAATTGACAGAGTGGATGCTCTCGCGGCATCGTGACTTGTCTAAATGCGGTGCATCGAACCAGCAGAGGCCGAGCTTTTGAAGAGCGATTGTAGTTCCATCCATCGTTCGAGCGACAATTCAGTCAGTCTGGAAGGCACACGCAGAGCGGTGAAGTTTGAGTTTAGCCGTAGAGCGCTGGGCAAGCTATGACGCGGTTTCGCGCGCTGAAACACAGAAATTTCCAACTGTTTATGGCCGGGCAGCTCGTTTCGCTTATCGGAACGTGGATGCAGACGACCGCGCAGCTATGGCTGGTTTACGATTTGACGCACTCACCTGCGCTGTTGGGGATTTTTGGATTTGCCAATCAAATTCCGATGCTGGTTCTTGCTTCTGTCGGTGGTTACGTTGGCGACCGCTACAGCCGGCATCGTGGAGTGATTGCCACACAGACAATTTCGATGCTGCTGGCATTTATTTTGGCGGGCTTGACGCTGTCGCATCACATTCACGAGTGGTCGCTGATTGCGATTACGTTCTTGGTGGGAATCGTAAACGCGTTTGATGTGCCAATCCGCCAGGCGTTTTTCGTGGAGATGGTTGGAAAAGAAGATTTGCCGAACGCCATTGCGCTGAACTCCTCGATTTTCAATGGAGCACGCGTAGTGGGCCCGGCAATCGCCGGGTTTGCCATTGCGTGGATCGGCGCAGGCTGGTGTTTCTTTTTGAATGGACTGAGTTTTTTCGCGGTCATTCTGGCGCTGCTAGCGATGAGGATTCAGCCGCAGGAGCGCAAACCCAGCACGGAATCGCCATTGCAAAGTTTGCTCGAAGGATTTCGGTTTGCCATGAAGGATCGGCCAATCCGGTCGGCGTTGTTGTTGCTGAGTTTGTTGAGTCTTCTGGGTCTGCAGTACTCGGTTTTCATGCCGATATTCGCAAACGACATCCTGCACGCCGGAGCGCGTGGCTTGGGATTGCTGATGAGCGCGGCGGGAGTCGGAGCAGTGCTCGGCGCGCTGCAGTTTGCGGCGCGCACGACTTACAAGGGCCTTGCGAAATGGATTGCGGCGATGTCCGTCATCTGCGCATGCGGACTGATTGTGTTTTCGCAGTCGCACGTTTTCTGGTTATCGGCGGCGGTTCTATTCGTGGTGGGGTTTGCGGCAACATCTCAAATGGCAGCAACCAACACCACCGTGCAAAATCGCGTTCCGGATGAACTTCGCGGACGAGTGATGGCGGTGTACGCGACGATGTTCATGGGAGTGCAGCCGCTCGGAGCGTTGCTGGCTGGAGGAATTGCGAAAAGGATTGGCGCTCCATCGACGCTGGCGATTTTTGGATCGGTATGTTTGATAGGCAGCCTGGTCTTTGCTGCGTGGGTCTTGACGCGGCTACGCGCCGCGCAGAAGTCGGCGCAAGTTCAGGCAGGATTGGGCCGATAGAGCCACGACGGTTCGACGACCGCGTTTGCGGCGGGAATTGCGGCAACCTCTGCCAGGACGGCATCGACTTTCGAACGTAGGGGCGAGAGAGAACAGACCGGGTCGGTTGCGGAGGCATCGCCTGCGAGCAAGAACGCCTGACAGCGGCAGCCGCCAAAATCCTGCGTACGACGATCGCAGGATTTGCAGGGCTCCTGCATCCAATCTTCGCCTCGGAATTTCTGAAACGCGTCACTCGATTCCCAGATTTCGCGCAGAGATTTTTCCATTACATTTTCAAACCGCAGGCGGGGGATAACCGCCGCGGCGTGGCAGGGAAGTGCTTCGCCACTGGGCGTTAGGAGCATCGCTTTGCGTGCCCAGCCGCCCATGCAGGCCTTGGGGAACTTCGCGTAGTAGTCGGGAACGACGTACTCGATGCGCAGTTTGCCAAGTAGACGATCCTGTGCGTTTTTGAAGAAATCGAGAGAATGCATTAGTTGTTCGCGGGTTGGGAGAAGGTTGCCGCGATTTCGGAGTGCCCAGCCGTAATACTGCACATGAGCGAATTCGACGCGGGAGGCTGAAGAACTCTCAGCGATTGACAGCATTTCGTCAAGCTGATCGAGATTGCCGCGATGCAGGACGAAATTGAGAGTGACGCCAACACGGCGTGACTTTAGCCAATCGAGCACGCGGAGCTTTTGGGCATGAGCTTTAGTGCCACAGATTTCGTTGGCAGACTGCTCGCGAGCGCCCTGGAAGCTCAGTTGCAAGTGGTCGAGGCCGGCGGCGAGTAGTTCATCGAGGCGCTTTTCGTCGAGCGGAAGCCCGGAAGTGATCAGGCTGACGTAAAGTCCAGCGTCGCGCGCGGATTGCACGAGCGCGGAAAGGTCGGGGCGGGCCAGTGGTTCCCCGCCGGTGAGGTCGAGTTGCATGACACCGAGTTCGGCGGCCTCGCGGAAGACGCGGGACCAGGCATCGGTCGGCAATTCGTTCGTGCGCGCGGCAAGTTCTTGCGGATTGGAGCAGTAGACGCAGTGCAGCGGGCACCGGTGAGTGAGTTCGGCAATGAGCGCCAGATCGCAAGGGATCAATAAGAGTTAGTGTAACAATCGACGAGAGATTCCTCGACTGCGAGCTACGAAAAGCGGATGGCTCTCCGCTCGGACTGGAGGGCTACCTCGCGGCGCCCACATCCATCATGATGCGAAATCCAGAGCGCGCTGGTCGTGCAGGAGTTGGAGATAACCAAGGATATCTTGCTCGACTTTTTTCGGCTCGGCTTTTGAGTATAGCTTTTGCAGGTCGGCCACGATCTCTGCGATCGTGTGTTTGCCGTCGCAGCGGTTGACGATTTCGAGGCTAGGGCCGCTCAGTCGGAGTGCGCGTTCCGGCATCAGGAGCACGCGATTGCCCTGATTTTCGCCGAGCCGGCAGCCTGGAGCGAGGTGCGGGCGCGAACTTGGATCCGGCGTCATAGGTCGGCTTTGTCGGGATGGAAAGCACCGGGCGGGGGCCAGGCAGGGTTCACGTACGCAAAAAATAAAGCGTCAAGCATCGCCCACAGAATATCGCATTTGGCACGCAATGCGGCGTGCGCCGCATCTTGTTCTCCACGCGTGCGCGCGTGTTTGACGACCCAGGCGAGGGCGAACTCCGCGTCTTCAGGAGCTTGCGTAAGACGGCCGGTGAAATAATCAAGGCTTGAGGTGAGCCAGGGATAAAATTGGCGAAGACTGTCCATACGAAGCGCAATCAGACGTTGCGAGAAGAGTTCCGTGAGCGAGGAAGCCACAGCTTCAAGATGCGAGCGCGTGGAGACGAAATGAACGTAGGCATCAACGGCAAAGCGCGTCGCGGGAAGGATTCCGTCGCCGCGCACGGCCTGAATACGAGGAAGGCCAGTGGCTTCCACGAGCCTAAGCCACTTTTCAATGCCGCCCGGAGCGCTACCGTCGCCATCATGATCGATCAACCGTTTGCGCCAGACGAGGCGAAAGCCTTGGTCATCAGATCGAGCGAGAAGAACAGCATCTTTTCGCGGAATATGGCTTTGATAGTAGTAGCGATTCAGAGCCCAAGCCTGCAGCTGACCGCGGCTCAGCGCACCCTCATGCATCAGTTTGTGGAATGGATGCTTGTGGTGGTACCGCTCTTCGCCGATCGCGTGAAAACCGGCGATGAAGTCTGCTTCAGACAGGGCCGGCTTCTCATTCTGATGAGTCACAGAGTTACTTCCATCCCGTCGTAGGCAATCTCAAAACCAGCCTCACGCGCCGTGTGATGCTCGTCGCTGTTTTCGTCGAGGATGGGATTGGTGTTGTTGATGTGCACGAGAATCTTCCGGCATTCGGAATCCTTGGGGAACTGGGCGAGCAGGCCATCACGGCCAGAAAGAGGGAGGTGGCCCATTTCGCGAGCGGTTTTTTGGCCGCGGCCGGTCTGGATCAACTCGTCATCGGACCAGAAAGTGCCGTCCAGGAATGCGACATTGCTCGACGCTGCGGCTTTCATGCCCTCGCCGGAATTCTCAGAGAGACACGGTGCAAAGCAAAAGGACTTTCCAGCTTGCTCAAAGCGCAGCGCCAACACCGCCTCCGAAGATGGAAGAGTCCGGCGGAGCTCCGTGCTGACGAAGTCAGGAAAGTCGCACCCGAGCGAAGTAGGAGAACAAACGAACGATGGAGGAGCCGACGGATCTTCCCCGAAGCGGCAGGCAAGGCGTGCGCCGGGTGACAATGTTTGCCATAGGACGGGCGGATCGGCGCGGTGCAGGACGTCAAACACACGATTTTCGTTCTTGAGCAGCCGTTGCACCGCGGCCGTGGCAAATATGAAAAAGGACTGAAACTCACGCAGATGAAGCAAGCCCATCACTGAATCGACGTCCGCTGAAGTTAGAAAGACACCGACAATGGGTGATCCGGTTGTATCTCCGGGCGGCGGAGCAAGCTGCGCCGTAGCGATGATCTGCGAGCGCAGATCCGGTGAGGCGCCGAGAAGAAACCAAACTTGTCCATCAGGGGAAAACGCCAATTGAGTTTGCGTTCGTGTGGTCGCTTGAAGAGAGCCGGCGCGCAACTCTGAACAGTTGCGACAGCCGCAATTCCACTGCGGAAAACCCCCCCCCGCGGCGGACCCGAGAATTCTAATGTACATGGAAGCTTTTCATCGGAATTAGACTCTGGCGGGCAGGAGGTCGAGCTGAGAGAGCGCCAAGACGAAGGCCGGGCGACGGCCCGGCCTGATTCGATACGCTTCTGAAAATTTCGTCTGGCGGAGTTTCACCGAACTAAAACTAGATTTCTGCGTTGGCGTAAGAGCTGATTTCGCAGTTCAGATCGATTTCTTCGTGCTGAGGTGTGGTCCATTCCATGGTTATGACTCCTTGGCGTTGGTCGAGCACAGGAAGAATAACACGGAGACAGAACAGCAGAAAGCAGAATTCAAGCCGGCGTCAAGGCGATGCAGCGGGGAGCGCGAGCAACGAACAGGAAGCGAAAACATGCCACAACTCCTCGTGAGTCACAATGAAACAGAGCACAACAGGTCGCGCTGCATCAGTTTGAAATCTTTGATAACAACTTTTCAAAAAATATTGAGCCGAGTGCACGATTTCCCTTGACAAGAATTGTAGCAAGTCTATGATGTGGCGAAAAGTGGTATGAAGTGGGAAACAGTAGAGCGAAGTAGGGTTCACGGACGCGGTTGCGGTAAAGCAAGTAAACAATTTG
>QHYO01000065.1 GCA_003224135.1 Acidobacteriota bacterium
AGGCGGAGTTACGCTTTATGTAGCGGGCACGGATTTGCTGCCTGAGGTAAATCGCGAGCCGAACTGGCGGATGGCGCTTCTGGTGTTCGCTGGTGTTGCTATGCTATTGATATTGCAGCATTTAGTTGGCGTTTGAGGCTTGCCGGACATTGTGGAATTTTTTGAGCTGGGGGTACGCCAGCCAGGCCGTCCGGGCGCCATGCAGGACGTCTAAGGCCTAGAAATCAGGTGGTTTAGCGTGAGTCGTCTTCTTAAACGCTGGATAAATTGCGCCCGCAACTTAATGAGATTGCGTGTGTTAGATGGGGTGTGGTCGCTATGACCAGGTCGGACGTCCAACTGATGCTGGACGTGAAGTCGGGCGACGAACGGTCGTTCGAACTTCTGTTGCAGCGT
>QHYO01000507.1 GCA_003224135.1 Acidobacteriota bacterium
GGCGACGAACGCACGGTGCGCACCATCGAAAAATTGCGCGAGAGCGGAAAAGTTCGCGCCGTCGGCATCAGCATGAACCGCTGGGAACCGTGGAACGGAATCCGCGCGGTGAAATCCGGACTCGTGGATGCGGTGCAAGTTATTTACAACATATTCGACCAGAATCCTGAAGACGAGTTATTTCCGGCATGCCGCGCGCATGACGTTGGGGTGATCGCGCGTGTACCGTTCGACGAAGGTTCACTGACGGGAACGCTCACGGCAAAAAGCGCATGGCCAAAAGAAGACTGGCGCAGCACATATTTTGTTCCGGAAAATTTGCAGTCCAGCGTTGCGCACGCCGATGCTTTGAAGCCGCTCGTTCCTGCCGATTCTTCCATGCCGGAGATGGCGTTGCGATTCATCTTGAACAATCCTGATGTGAGTACGATCATTCCGGGCATGCGAAAAATCCGCAACGTCGAAGCAAATATTGCCGCGAGCGACAAAGGTCCGCTGTCCCCAGCTCTGCATGCGGAATTGCAAAAACATCGCTGGGTGCGCACTCCCACCGAGTGGAGCCAGTGACGAAGAAAGTTTTCTGGCGACTTGGGTGCTGACCACGGATAACGAAGCGGACGAACAAATCGTTGATACGCGCTGACACGATGAGGAGTTGCAAAATGCGCTATAGAAACTTTGCGCGGACGGGCTGGGAGGTAAGCGAAATCGGCTACGGCATGTGGGGGATGGGCGCGTGGAGCGGTTCAGAAGATGCGGAATCGCTCGGTTCGCTGCAAAGGGCAATCGATCTGGGCTGCAATTTTTTTGATACGGCGTGGGTGTACGGAAATGGCCACAGCGAGAAATTGCTAGGGCAAGTGTTGCGCGCAAACTCCGGAAAGAAATTATTTGTTGCGACAAAAGTGCCGCCGAAAAATCAGGCGTGGCCGGCGCCGGCAAATTCCACGTTGGACGAAAATTATCCGCCGCAGCACATCACGGAATACGTCGAAAAAAGTTTGCGAAATCTGGGACTCGAATCTTTGGATTTGATCCAGCTGCATACCTGGAACGACAGTTGGCTCGAAGATTCTCGGATTGCGCCGGCGATCGAGAAATTGAAAGCGACTGGAAAAGTGTGCGCCGTGGGTATGAGCTTGAATCGCTGGCAGCCGTGGAACGGAGTGAAAGCGGTGCGTGCGGGCCTGGTGGATTCTGATTGTTTCCCGCATGCCGGGAAAAAAATGTGGCCGTGATTGCTCGAGTTCCGTTTGATGAAGGTTCGCTGACGGGCACGCTGACGGCTTCGAGCAAATGGGCTGACGGAGACTGGCGCAACTCCTATTTTTCCGGCGGAAAGTTGCAGGAAACTTTGAAACGCGTGGATGCGCTGAAGCTGTTGTTGCGTGAAGTGACGCAGGACAAAATGGCGGGCGATGGGCCGAGTGAGGGAATGACGCTGCCGGAACTGGCGCTGCGATTTATTTTGAGTAATCCCGATGTCAGTACGACGATCCCCGGAATGCGCAAGACGCGCAACGTGGAAGCAAACCTTCTGGTGAGCGGACGAGGAACACTCTCTGAATACTTGCCCGCTGACTTGCTGGGTGAATTGCGCAAACATCGCTGGGAGCGCAAACTGACCCCCAAACATTTGCCGGTAAAGTGAAAAAGAAGTTGCTGGGTTTTCTCCCCGGCCGCTAAGAAAAAAGTATCATGGGCTTCTATCAGGAACACATCGTTCCGCACTTGGTGAATCTCGCGATGCGCAATCGCGAATTGGCGCCGTACCGGGAACGCGTGCTTCGAGCGGCGGAAGGTCGCGTACTCGAGATTGGAATTGGCGCAGGTCCGAATCTGAAATTCTATCCGCCGCGCGTGAAGGAAATTCTCGCGCTGGAGCCGTCCGTAAAATTGATTACGATGGCGCAGCGCGCAGCGGGCAAGTCCTCCGCGGCCGTAGTATTCATCGAAGCGTCGGCAGAGGCAATTCCCCTGGAGGGCAGCAGCGTGGATACCGTGGTGATCACCTGGACATTGTGCTCCGTCGCCGATGCGTCGCAAGCTCTCAATGAAATGCGGCGGGTGCTGAAGCCCAGTGGACAGCTGCTGTTCGTCGAACATGGCCAAGCGCCGGAAGAAAGCGTAAGAAAGTGGCAGGACCGTTTGACGCCGGTGTGGAAGCGCATTGCCGGCGGCTGTCACTTGAACCGGCCAATTCCTGCGTTGCTCGAAGGAGCGGGTTTTCACATTACCCACCTCGCGACCGGCTATATGAAGGGTCCCAAGCCGATGACATTTCTTTATGAAGGCAGTGCGTTGCGCGACTAAGGGTTTGTTTGAAGGTGCACCGATTTGAGCTTAGTCCAGGCCGATAAGTCAGGAACATTTCCATGGAGACTGCCCTCTAAGAAAGAGAACCGGTCGTGACCCGATATGGGTTCCGAACGGTTGCATGCTGCAGGGAATAAGGCGGAACCGTGTCGGTCTAACCGAGCTTCGTGCTTTTCCGGAGGTGCGATATGCGCACGATCTCCCTTCTCTTACTGAACGTTTTCCTGTCTTGTCCCGCAGTCCCTGACCAAACGACGCCAACGGACTCAAATACGCTTCGTGCGATTCAGCGGAATGCGCGAACCAACTTCGAGTGGAACAAGGACAGCTCGGTCAGTTGCAAGATCAACTGGACAGGCTTGACCGAAAACTGGAATACGCGCTGCGGCAGCCGGCAGAGGCGCCGCAGGTAAGCGCTCAGCGCTAAGCGGTTTGTTTGAGGGCGCGTTCGGGAAGGCCGCTGTGAAGTTCGTCGGCGATGGCGAGGGCGGCGAGTACGGCGGCTTTCTGCGTGTCCACTGTGCTGGTGGCGTCCGAGATGGCGCGCATTTTTTCATCCACATAGGCGGCAAGTTTCTGCACGTAAGCGGGATCGAGATCGCCCGCGATCGAATAGCTCTGGCCGTAAATCTGGACTCTGGTGGGTGATGGCATCGAGTGCGCCGGTTTTTCGGCTAACGGGAAAGTTAGCATAAAAGTTTGCGCCCGGCGACGGTGACTGCGTCCTCTGCTGTTTGTTACGGACTTACGGCGGCGGAGGTGGAGGTTGGGGTGAAGTCGAAGCGGATTATGGCGGAAGGGTTGGCACCGGAAGTGGCGGAAGAGGACGGCGTGGCGAATTGCCATTGGCGGGCGGCTTTTAGGGCGGCGACGGCGAAGAATTGGCTGGGGGCGGGATTTGCGAGTTCGGCGGTAGAGACGGTGCCGTCGGGATTGATATGCACGCGGACGTTGATGCGGACGGTGCCCCGAATGGTGGAGCGCGACTTTTCGGAGACTTCGGGGAGGGCTTTGCGAAGGACTGCGGGAGAAAGCGACTGCGATGACGGAGCCGCGGGCGCGACAGCCGAACGTGCCGGCGCGGACTTGCCCGTGCCGGAAGGAGCGCTCGTGGCACTGGAATCGGACGATGAATTTGTTGTGCTCGGGCGTGAGTTTGCGTTTGGCGATGAAGGAATCGCACTGGACGAGGGAGCGTTTGTACGAGGCGAATTTGAAGTCGAAGAGCCCGACGCGGGCACTTTTGGAGCTGAAGAATTCCCGGATGGCGCCGGACTGGAGGTTGCGCGTGAAGTTGCGGCGGCGCTGGAATTCGGCGAGGGCGCTGCGGTGGATGGAGCGGATGTGGAATTGGCCGGAGGGATTTTCGCATCGCGTGCGGCTGAATTTGGAGTGGAAGAAGCTGCACCTGGGTTCGCGGAACTTGGCGTCGACGATTTGCGAGAGCGGAGAAAATAACGCGGCACGAACAGGCCGAGAAGGATTATAGCGGCAGCTGCGCTGACAAGAAAAAGTTTATTGGAACGAGTAGAAACAGGCGGATTGCTGATGCGGCGCGGGCCGCCGATGGTGGCGTTCACCTGCGGGAGCGAAGAGACGGGAATGCGCGAGCGCGGTACTTGCGGCGCGGCATTCGACCCAGATGGCGACCTCGATGGTGGCGAGACAGGAGAGAGCGGAACGGCGAGCGGATCGATTTCGGGAAATGGTTCGCGTTGCGCGGTGCGAGGTGATGACGATGCAGTGGGGGCGGGAGCAGCTTCGACTGCCGCGATGAGAGATTCGGGAGAATCGGGTGACTCGGGGGGACGAACGTAAGGAGAACTCGCCGCGGCGTCAGTGTTCGCGGCTTTGTTTATTGCGGCACTGGCAGCGCTTGCGGATGAAATTGTGGCGGGAGCGTCTTTGCGTTTTGCAACGAATTCTGGATCGAGCAGCGAGCGTACTTGATCGAGCGTGATGCGGAGCGTGGCATCTTCAACCAATGCTGAGCGAACGATTTCCGCAAAAGGCGCGGGGAGATCGGGCAACGCGAATTGGCCGGAAGGTTCGCGCGCGGGGAAATCTTTGCTGAGCGTTTCGCAGAGCGAGATGCCGAGCGACCAGACGTCAGTTGCGGGGAACAGAACAGATTCAGGCGCGGCAAATGGAGCGGCCAGCGGCCACGCGGAAGAAGATTCGCCCGCAGGCAGAATGCGGTCGGCGGAGAGTTTTACGTTGTCGCCGGTGGCGTGAATGTTGGAAGGCTTGAGCCCGGCGTGAACGAATCCATTTTCATGCAGAAAATCGAGCACGGGAAGAACTGCGGCGAGCATGCCGCGAGTTTCGTCTGGCGTGAGCGCGCGGCGCGGAAGAAGCTGGCCGAGGTCTTCGTCGGCGAGCTCGGTAACGAGGTAGAGGCACGGTGAGCCGTCAATCGTGCAGCGGCCAAAATGAAGAATGCGCAGAAGTCCCGGATGCGAGAGAGCAGCAGTGGCGCGCCAGCGTTCGAGTTGAACGTCGGAGTTGGACGGATCTTCGGGGATGAGCTTGATCGCGGCGTCGGATGCGGAATCGCCGGGCCGCGCGGATTCGATGGAAGTCAGAAATACGGCCGAGTTCGGCGACACGCCGAGAAGTTTGCGGAGTGCGAAGCGGCCGTCCGCGAGCTGGCCTAAAAGATGTTGAGCTGTGGCTGACATGGGCACCTGCCGGTCCGCGCGCGGGGTGGCGTGCGGCAGTAAGTTAAGAAAACAAAATTATACCTGGGCGCACAAGAGGGTTTCAGGGTTTGTATTTCGAAACCCTGAGTTGCAAGGATTTCTTGCGCGATAAGGCCGGGGAGGCTTCTAGGAATTGTGACGGGGACGGGCGGGAAAGGAAAGGGGG
>QHYO01000510.1:0-2935 GCA_003224135.1 Acidobacteriota bacterium
GGTCGGCAGCGACATAGCCGCGGCCGTTCTTGACGCGCATTTCGATCTGGAGCTTGCCGCCTTCGCTGACAGTCGCGATGTATACGCTCTTGTCGAGCACCGCGAAATCGGCATCTTCTTCAATCTGCGCTGAGGTCACCGGGCCGGGCTGCTCGACGTTCACATAAATCGTCTTCGGCAGATCGGTGTTCAGCTTGATTGGCACCTGCTTGAGGTTGAGGATAATGTCCGTTGCGTCCTCGACCACGCCGGCGATCGACGAGAATTCGTGCAACACGCCTTCAATCTTGACCGCGGTGATGGCTGCGCCCTCGATCGAGCTCAGTAAGGCGCGTCGCAGCGCGTTTCCAACGGTGGTACCCCATCCGCGTTCAAACGGCTGCGCGGAGAAACGGGCATACTTCTCTGTCAGCGATTCCAGCTCTGGCGCAAGCCGCTTGGGCTTCTGAAAACCCTTCCACATATTATTCCTTCCTTCTGGAAGCCGGAGTTTCCGGCTCCCCATACCGCTAAAGACTATTTCCGCTCAGGGTTTGTAAGACAAACTCTGAAACCCGGATTACTTAGAGTACAGTTCGACGATCAGTTGTTCATTGATAGGCGGTGTCTGCACATCGTCACGCCTTGGCAGAGCCACTACTTTGGCCTTGAACTGTTCGCGGTCCTGTTCAAGCCATGGCACGCTGCCTTGGCTCTGTGCAACGTTCCGCGCTTCCATCACCATCGCGTTCTGGTGCATCTTTTCTTTGATGGCAATTTCTTCGCCGACGTTAACCTGGTAAGAGGGGATGTTCACCTTCTTGCCAGAGACGCGGACGTGTCCGTGCAACACCAGTTGGCGTGCCTGCGAACGCGAGGACGCCAGGCCCGCGCGCCACACGACGTTATCGAGGCGGCGTTCGAGCATGATGATCAGGTTTTCGCCGGTTGGACCCTTGACCCGCTCGGCCTTTTCGAAATAGTTGCGAAACTGGCGTTCCAACAGCCCGTAGGTGCGCTTCACTTTTTGCTTTTCGCGCAACTGCAAGCCGTAGCCCGCAATTTTCGCGCGGCGCGACTGTCCGTGCTGACCAGGAACGAAATTGCGCTTTTCGATGGCGCACTTCTCGGTAAAGCACCGCAGTCCTTTTAGGAACAACTTCTGCGTCTCACGACGGCAGAGACGACATACTGCTTGACGATGTCTTGCCAACTTCTTTTCTCCCTTCCCAATTCCTTCAAAACTTTTTGTGGCGCGATAGCACAGCCGCTAAATCAGACGCGGCGGCGCTTCGGCGGACGGCAGCCGTTGTGCGGAATCGGCGTAACGTCGCGAATGACGACGATATGCAGTCCCGCAGCGGCGAGCGCACGCACGGCGGATTCGCGGCCGGAGCCGGGACCCTGCACGCGGACTTCAACGCTCTTCATGCCGTACTGATCGCGCGCGTTTCCGGCGGCGTTCAGCGAAGCCTGCTGCGCGGCGTACGGAGTTCCCTTGCGCGAGCCCTTGAATCCGATTGCGCCGGCCGAGGACCAGCACAAGGTGCGGCCATCAGTATCCGTGATGGTGATCTGCGTGTTGTTGAACGACGCCGCCACGTGGACGACTCCGTGCGGCACAACGCGCCGTTCACGCTTCTTCTTGAACTCTTTTTTGCGCTTGGCCGCTGCCCCCGGTTTACCCGGGGCTACTGCATCAGGCGCTGCGTTTTGTTGCTCTTTTGCCACGTTTCACTCCATTTCGTCTGGAAAAAGGAACTATAGTTCCTCTTTTATGACCAAGCTCTGGGGCTCCCTCTAAACTAGCCCTTCTTGCCCTTTACCTGCTTCTTGGCAGCCACTGCACCGCGCCGTGGACCCTTGCGGGTACGAGCATTGGTGTGGGTGCGCTGACCGCGCACCGGCAAGTTGCGGCGATGCCGGATTCCGCGATAAGCCTGGATTTCAATCAGCCGGCGGATATTCATCTGGATCTCCTTGCGGAGATCGCCTTCCACGCGGCCTTCCTGTTCGATGGCCTGGCGAAGCTTATTCACTTCATCTTCGGTCAGGTCGCGAATCTTTTTCGTATGATCCACGCCAGCTTTTTCCGCGAGCTTCCTTGCGCGCACTTGTCCGATACCATAGATCGAGGTCAAACCGACCCAAAGACGCTTCTGCACCGGAAGATCAACACCTGCGATACGTGCCATGACTTCTCCTGTTCCTGAAACCGCGGCGGAATAAACCGACCGCTACAACTAAACTCGAAAACCACCCCGACCGGGTCGGGGCCACTGCAAAACCAGAGAACTATCCTTGCCGTTGTTTGTGTTTCGGGTTGACGCAGATTACCCGAACCACGCCGCGGCGATGGATCACCTTGCATTTGTCGCAAATCTTTTTTACCGATGCTCGTACTTTCATGTTGCCTGACTCCTTCTTGCTTCCACAAGGCACCCCGACCGGGTCGGGGCCACTACAAAATCTTAAAAACCACTGGGCTAAAGTCCGGCACTGCAAAACCGCGAAGCGCGCGTCACTTGTAACGATAGACGATGCGGCCGCGCGTTAAATCGTAAGGCGAAAGTTCCACGGCCACTTTGTCTCCAGCCAGAATACGGATGAAATTCTTGCGCATCTTGCCGGAAACGTGCGCCAGAACTTGGTGCTTGTTTTCCAGTTCGACGCGGAACATCGCATTCGGAAGGGGCTCGATGACGGTAGCCATGACTTCAATGGCATCCTCTTTCGAATTTCCCGAGTCGTTCTTTTTCTTGTCGTCTTCGTGCTTCGCCATAAGCTCCTGGAAAAAACCACCGGTCTAACGACCCCCACTACAAAAACCATCGAGCAAGAACCGCCCACCCTCACAAACTGCTTACCAGGACGGGCCCGTTACTTCCTTGGGCCGCGTCAGAATCAGCGGACCATTTGCGGTAACCGCGATGGTGTGCTCGAAATGCGCCGAAGG
>QHYO01000510.1:2962-4263 GCA_003224135.1 Acidobacteriota bacterium
CCATACCTTCTTGCAATCGCTCGCCGCGCCCCGGTTCACCGTAGTTCGGCAGGTTCGGCTCGTCATGCATCTTGGTGCCGATGCCGTGTCCCACGAACTCACGTACTACCGAAAAACCGTTCTCCTCGACCAAGCTTTGCACCGCGTGGCCGACATCCCCGAGGCGGTTACCAGCGCGCATCTTGTCAATGGCGCGGTCGAGCGAGTCGCGAGTTACATCCAGCAGCTTCTGCAGCTCAGGCCGGATTTTCCCGACCGCAACCGTCACTGCCGAATCCGCGAAGTACCCATCCACTTCCATTCCGAAGTCGATGGAGACGATGTCGCCTTCCTTCAACTTCCGCTTCGGCGACGGAATCCCGTGAACGATCTCACTGTTCACCGAAGTGCAGAGCACGCACGGATACCCGCGATACCCTTTAAAGGCCGGATGCCCAGGCTTGCCGGCGATTTTTTCCTCGGCAAGCTTCTCGAGGTCCATCGTCGTCATTCCCGGCCGAACACTGGCTCGCAGCGAACTCAGGACGTCGTGCACGATCAGTCCCGCACGGTGCATCTTTTCAATTTCGTCTGCACTGCGCAGATGTATCGCCATCTTCTTGTCATCAGGCCCTTACTGGGCCTTGTTGCCGTTCACCAGGGTTTGCCACGTGAGCCCTACCGAGCTTTGTCACGTGAAGCCCTATCGGGCTTCGCGAACAATTTCAACCACGCGCGCGGTTACTTCTTCCACCGGCTTCGAGGCATCGACGTCTCGAAGCCGCCCGAGCCGCCGATAATATGCCACCAGCGGAGCGGTTTGCCGTTCGTACGCCGCGAGCCTGGGTCCGACAATTTCTTCGCGGTCGTCCGGACGCTGCTCCAATTCACCGCCGTCGTTGTCGCAACGGGCATCACATTTCGGCGGGCGGTCGTAAATGTTATAAATCTCTCCGCCAACCTTGCACATCCGACGTCCGGTGATACGTCGCAAGAGCAGCCCGGGATCAATCACGAAATGCACAACCAGCGGCTGCTTGAAACCATGCTGTTTGAGCAATTCACCGAGCCATTGCGCCTGGGCCACGGTTCGCGGAAATCCGTCGAACACGAACCCATGCGAACAGTCCGGGCGATCGATGCGATCCGCGACCATGCGAAGCACAATCGAATCCGGAACCAACTCGCCACGGCCCATAATGGGCTGCGCGCGCTGGCCGAGCGAAGTGCCTTGCGCAACGTGCTCGCGAAGCATGTCGCCGGTCGAAAGATGCGGCGCGGAAAACCTGCGCGCCAGTTCTTTCGCCTGTGTACCTTTCCCG
>QHYO01000509.1 GCA_003224135.1 Acidobacteriota bacterium
GTGGCAAATAACTTGAAGAGGCAATCGCGAACGCCGGGCTCCTCTTCGTAAACGATGGTGTTGCGCGCTGCATGCAGTAAGACCTCGGGCTCGACGAAGCGCGTAAGCGGCACAGCTTTTCCGTCTATCTTCAGCGCGTAGGCCATGGCGAGCGAGTCCGGGTGGCGCGGCACGGGAATCACGTCCTCGGGACGAAAGACGGTTGTCTGTTCGAGAATCTTGCGGCGGACCTCGGTAAGCGTGAGGCGATCGGTGGCCGGATCAAACTTTAGGAGACGTCCGGCATCTTGAATTGGCTGGAGCGTTACGCCGCGTACGCACGGCTGCGCGAGCGCATAGTCAATCATCTTGCCGATTTCGCCGTCGTTCAGGCCTTTGCGCAGTGTCGCCACCAAGGTCGTCGAGATGTTGTACTGGTTCAGCCGCTCGATGGCACGTTCCCGAATGCCGCGCAAATCTCCACCGCGCAAATCCAGCAGCGCTTCGCGTTCGAACGAATCGAATTGCAGGTACACCTCGAAGTCCTCGATCTCCGCAAGCCGTTTGACGAACTCTTCGTCCTGGGCAATTTTCAGGCCGTTCGTATTCACCATCAGATGGCGGATTGGACGCGCCTTCGCCAGTTTCACAATCGTGAAAAAATCAGGATGGAGAGTTGGCTCGCCGCCGGAGAGCTGCACCACGTCGGGATGGCCTTCGTTTCTCACCACCGCGTCCAGCATTTTTTCGATCAGTGCAAGGGAGCGATGTTCTGTTCGCTCTGGACCGCTGCCCGCATAGCAGACGGGGCAACGCAAATTACACGAATCCGTCAACTCCACAAGCGACAGGCAGGAATGTTGCTCGTGGTCGGTGCATAGTCCGCAATCGTACGGGCAGCCCCACTTCACCGGCGTGTTGTAAATCAGGGGCATTTCGGGCTTCTTGATGAACACTTCGCGGCAGCGGCGGTAGTAGTCGACATCGTCCGCAATCAGCACGCGCTCGGCGCCATGTTCCGGGCATCGCTTCAAGAGATAAACTTTGTCGTCCTGAAAGACGATTTTGCCTTCCAGCTTGCGAAAACATTTCGAGCAGATCGTTAGCGCCACATCGTAAAACAGGTACGGACGCACTCGTTCGCTCACTGGCCCTCCGTCCCGCGGCGAAAGAAGTTGATCACGATGGTAACGATCAGCCAAATCAGACTGACCAGAAAAGCAACTGCGAACACCACAAACGACCAGGCGAAAAATTCATTCGGCGAGGATGTTCCGCCCATGCTGTAAGTCCGTGCACAACCGTAGAAGGAACCGGCCGACAGGACGAGCGTTAGAACGATTGTGATCAGGATCGGAACGATCGGTAACCGTTTGCGCTCGGTCACGGTGTGTCTCCCGGAGGCCTCACCGCGTTGCGTATGGCTTTAATCACGAGCCACAAAATCGAACCCAGGAAGACCAGCAGACAAATACCAAATCCGACTGCGAAGACACCATTGATCGGCACGCTGCGGTTGAAGTTCAGAGTGGTTAGAAAGCCGAAGCAGCTGCCTGCTCCTAACAAAAAAGAGCACAGAATCGTTAATAAAACCGGCTTGTAGTTCGGCTTCTTTGGGAGGTTCAGTGGGGTGGGATCAATGCCCATTAGAGACCTCCGCCAAACACCATTTTCAGAAGTGCACCGATTGCAGTGAAAACAGATGTTAGAAACGCGAGGAACCCAATCGTGTTAAGCAATGCCGAGACGCCAGACGATGAAGATTGGTCTAAAGCAGCTCCTCCACCGCAACAAGCGAAGGTCAGCACGACAGAGCTTGCGAATACGATAGCAATCTGCTTCCGCAGCGGTGACATCTTCGAATCATCCGGTTCGCTCATTGCACCGCCCCCACGTCTCGGTTCAACGCTTCCCCAACATTTGCGACTTGCTTGGATCGTTTTCTGCGCAACGATGGATTCAACCAGTGCAACCAGTCTGGCGAATAGTAAGCCAGCATTGCGACGCAAGCCCACTGGATCGACGACATGCCTAGAAATAGCCGCACATCGGGCTTCAGGAAATCACAAGTCAGGCGGAAAGCGAAGTACAACACCATGAATATTTTGAACAGGTCGCCAGACACGAACGGCCGCTGCATCCTCTTCGAGAGGAACACCCCTGATGTCAGCGCAAACACAATTTCATAAAGTTGCGTCGGATGGCGCGCTAGTCCGTCGCCGAAGTTTACTCCCCAAGGAAGAGTGGTCGCTATGCCAGAAGTGTGATCTTCCAGCCCGGTCAAGAAACATCCGACTCGGCCGATGGCGATTCCCACGCACAACGGCACGGCGAACAAATCTCCAGTCCGTCGCGTGATTCCCAGGTGTCGTTTGGCGACTTCTACCGCGAATAACCCACCTATCAGCGCGCCGACGATGGTTTTTCCACCCATCAAATACAGAGGGTCGCGCCAGTGCGCGAACATCATGGCCGGATCTTCAAACCAGTACAAAACTTTACTGCCCACGACGGCGCCCATCGCCGCGGCCGCAATCATCCACCAGCGATCTCCATCACCCAGTCGATCGCCTCGGCGCTTTCGCAGCAGCAGATACACACGAAACGCGACTGCGTATGCCAGCGTTTCGAAAACCAAGTGGGGAGGAATTTTCAGCGAACCGAGAGATATGTAGACCGGGAAGGTCATGTTCTTATGGAAGCGCCGACGCGTAAACGTTACGCGCGAATCGCCAGGAGGTCAATCCGCGCCCGCACACCCTTGTCCAACCAAAAACTCCGCCACTTCTTTGTGACCGCGTTCTTCGGCAAAATTCAGCGCGTTTTTGCCGGCATCTGTGCGCGCATGCAAGTCGGCACCGTGCGCGGCTAATGTTCTGACGATATCGAGCCGTCCATTGGCCGCGGCCTCAAGCAGCGGAGAGTGCCCCTTCGCGTAACGGTAATTCACGTTCGCGCCATTCTCCGCGAGCCACTTCACAATGGAACCGTGGCTGCCCGCCACCGCTCCCGTCAGCGCCGTATAGCCGGTCCCATTTGTGGCAGTGGCGTTGATATCCGCGCCTTGGCCATGCAAATAGCGCGCAACGTCCTCGTGTCCAAATGCCGCGGCCAGCGCCATCACCGGAAATCCGTCTGGGGAATAGCCTTTTGCCAGGTCCGGCTTCTCTTCCACGATTTTCTTCACGCGACTTAAATTTCCCGCCGCCGCGGCCTCATGTAACTGCAATGTCGCGCCTTTTTCCAATAGCAAATCGCGTATTTCTTTCCGCCCCATGTAGCACGCCATCAGCACGGCCGACTGCCCTTGCGCGTTGCGTGCATCCACAAGGGCAGCATCCGCACTCAGGACGTCGCGCACTTTTGCCACATCGCCAGTTCGAATCGCGTCGAATAAGTCTGGCACTGGGTCCATAAGTGATCTCCAGGGAAAATTGAGGGAATCAATTAGAGAAGGTCCTGCACAAAAAATTATCGGCGAGCCCGGTCTTTGCGCACCGCGTCTTCGATCAGAGCGTCCAGCTCATCCCGTTTGAGAGTAATTTGGTCGGTGACGCTGTCTTCTTCATCGCTCGTGACCGGCAGCTCAGCTCCTCCTCCGGGAGGCGACTGCACTCCGTAACGCGCACGCGCAGCCATTAATTTCGCGACTTCCCTGCTGGAAAAAAGTTTCGGCGATCCCGCCTTTTCCGCCGCGAGAGTAATTCTGGCCGTGTGCTCAACAGTCTCCATACGATAAAAAGCGGTCAACAAATCAGGACCGCAAGTTACCGCCCCGTGATTGGCAAGAAGCAACGCGTCGTAGTGTTCGACGTAAGGCTCAATCGCCGCGCTCAGTTCTGGAGTTCCCGGTGTGGCGTACCGCACCAACGGAACCTTTCCGAGCCCGATCACGACTTCCGGCAACAGCGCCTGATCGAGCGCGCGGCCGGCGGCAGCAAATCCGGTCGCGGTGGCCGGATGCGCATGGCAAACCGAATGCACATCAGGCCGCATTCGGTAGAAAAGCAGGTGCATCAAGACTTCAGAGGAAGCTCTTCGCACCCCCTCGAGATGCCGGCCGTCTGAATCCACCACCACCAGATCGTCCGGTTCGAGCATTCCCTTGTTCATGCACGTAGGTGTGGCCAGGATACGGCCGTCGCACAGGCGCACGGAGAGATTACCCTCGCACGCGACGATGTATTCGCGCTCGTACATCCACCGGCCCACGAGGCAAAGCTCTCGCCGGTGCTGCTTCTCGTTTTTGTGATTTCCAGCCAACACTGAGTCCGGGCGCACGGAGCGGACTCCTTCCTCGCGCGGCATTATCCACCGCGCAAGTATTTTTGCAACTAAATAATTTTGCCCGCGGCAGGCTGGCCAGAACTGCCCGCCGGGATGCTCCGGCTTACCAGGTTAAGCGTAGATTCCGCGCAACTTCAGCGCTTTTGCCACCCGGTCAATCGCCACCATGTACGACGCGATGCGGTTATTGACCTTGTGCGTTTCTGCGTACTTTACCACGACATCGAACGCGTTCACCATAATGTCCATCAGGCGCTCGTTGACTTCGCTTTCGCGCCAGAAGAAGCCCTGGCGGTCCTGCACCCATTCGAAATAGCTCACGGTCACGCCGCCGGCATTGCCCAGAATGTCCGGCACGGTGAAGACACCCTTACTATCCAGGATTGCGTCGGCTTGCCAAGTCGTTGGTCCGTTTGCGCCCTCGCATAGAATCCTGGTTTGTACGTTGGCAGCGTTCTTTTCCGTGATCTGGTTTTCTATCGCCGCAGGAATTAGCACCTCGCATGGCTGGAAGAGAATATCTCTCGAACTCATCTTCGTGCCGCCACCCGGAAAATCCTGCAGCGGCTTCTTCTGGTCGGTCACCCAATCGATTACCTTGGGAATGTCAAAACCCTTTTCGTTGTATAAGCCGCCCCCGATGTCCGCCAAGCCGATAATTTTGTAACCGGTCTTGTGCATCAGGTCCGCCGCCATCGATCCCACGTTTCCAAATCCCTGGATAATCGTGCGGCAGTTTTCCTTCTTCAGTCCTAGTTTCTCAACCGCCTTGTCCACGCAGATCATCACGCCGCGGCCCGTAGCCTCTTTACGCCCGCGCGATCCGCCCAGTTCGATCGGCTTGCCCGTAACAACCGCCGTCGTGGCCATTCCGACATGCATCGAATAGGTGTCCATCACCCACGCCATGGTTTGTTCATTCGTACCGACGTCCGGCGCAGGCACATCGCGCTCAGGTCCCAGCCAGCTTGAAAGCTCAGCGGTGTAGCGCCGCGTCAGACGCTCCTGCTCCCCTCGCGACATCTTGCGGGGATCGCAAATGACCCCGCCCTTCGCTCCGCCAAATGGGATATCCACAAGTGCACATTTCCACGTCATCCACGCGGCCAGCGCACGAACTTCATCCAGAGTCACGTCCGGCGCAAAGCGAATGCCGCCCTTGCCCGGTCCTCGTACGGTCGAATGCAAAACTCGATAGCCCGTAAACACTTCGAGCGTTCCGTTGTCCATCCCCACTGGGATATACATCGTTACTTCTTTGTCCGGATATTTCAGATATCGGTAGATGCCCTGTTCAAGTCCCAGCTTTTTTGCGGCTTCTTCAAAACGCGCTTCCGCGTTCTGGTAGACATTCATTTCTTCCGGTGCAGTCCCTTGCGACATCCAACGCTCCTTTGCAGGCGGAAAAGCACGGCTCCGCTACGCCGCTTGCACACCCAGACGCAACTGCGGTTGTAACTTTTTTTCGATTGGCCTATGACACGAAAATTAGCAGGCTACCCACCCGCTGGATTGTCACAAGACCGGGTGGCCAGTATACGAATCCTTTCTGTCTGCCCGCAAGCCGAGACGTCGCAGGCGCGTTCCGAAAGCGGCAAGTCCTTCGGAGTGAGGCACCTCCTCTCAGCTCAGCGGAATTCCTGACTGCCGCTCTTTGCCCTAGAAGTGCCAATCGAAATTCATTGATACCGGCCACCGTTTCGGCTGCATCGAATAGGCGGTCGCGCATCGACTTACCGAGAGGCAAACACAAATGGCAAAGATGAAAGTTGCGCAAGTTCCGAAGGCGGGCGGAGATTTCGAAATCGTCGAGCGGGAAATTCCATCGCCGGGTCACGGCCAGGTGCGCGTCAAGGTGCAGGCCTGCGGCATCTGCTTCAGCGATCACTACGTCAAGGACGGCCTGTGGCCGGGCCTCCAGTTTCCCCGCGTCCCAGGGCACGAAATCGCAGGTGTGATCGACGAACTCGGCTCTGGCGTCACGACCTGGAAAAAAGGTGATCGCGTCGGCGTCGGCTGGCACGGCGGCCAAGACAACACTTGCCCCGCATGCCGCGCAGGGGATTTCGCCAATTGCGAAAATGGCGCGATTACCGGATTCAATTTCGATGGCGGCTTCGAGGAGTACATGCTCGCGCCAATCGAAGCCATCGCGCGCATTCCTGACGCCCTCGAACCCGCCGAAGCCGCTCCGCTGCTTTGCGCAGGCATCACCACATTTAATTCGTTGCGCCACAGCGGCGCTGTTCCAGGCGATCTTGTGGCCGTCCAGGGCATTGGAGGCCTCGGCCACCTGGGCATTCAATTCGCAAATAAATTCGGATATCGCGTCGCGGCGGTGGGACGCGGGCCGGAAAATTCCGCGCTCGCGAAGAAACTTGGCGCACATCACTACATCGACAGCAAGGCCGCCAACGCTGCGGAAGAGCTGAAGAAACTGGGCGGCGCGAATGTGATCCTCGCAACTGCGCCAAGCTCCAAAGCGATGTCAGAAATTTTTCATGGACTCGGACGCAATGGCTCACTGCTTGTCGTTGGCGCTGATATGGCCCCGATCGAAATTCCGGGCGCTGCTCTCATTTCGGGACGCAAACGCGTGCAAGGATGGGCGTCCGGCACTCCAAGCGATTCCGAAGACACCTTGCGATTTGCCGCTTTGACCGGCGTGCGCCCGATGGTCGAAAAGTTTCCGTTGGAGAAAGCCTCCGAAGCGTACGCGCGCATGACCAGCGGCCACGCACAATTCCGCGTCGTTCTCACAATGTAGGCTGGCGGCCTCTAAGTTGTCTACTGCAGCTTGAACTGGACTGTGACTGTCAGGTGCATCGCCATC